>DDYL01000169.1:26614-31840 GCA_002347925.1 Chloroflexi bacterium UBA2235
CCGTATTGCTTGCCGAGCGCAAAGTCGATGTCGCCGCATCCGGGTGCAATGTGGACGATGCCGGTGCCTTCGGTCTCCGTTACATCGGATCCGCCGATCACGATGTGGGCCTCAGGCACTCCCTGTTCGATCACGATCGGCAGGTGGTCAAACGGCCCCCGGTAATGCAAGCCCATCAGGTCCTTGCCAGTCAGTTCGCCAATGACCTCATGTGCCCCGGTCAGCGCCGAGGCGACCGTGCCTTTTGACAGGATGAGCACATCATCACCCTGACGGACGCGCACGTAGGTCAGGTCGGGGTGCACCTCGGCCGCCACATTCGCCGGGAGCGTCCACGGTGTCGTCGTCCAGATCAGGAGGGACTCGCCCGGACGCTCAATCAACGGCAACTTCACGTACATCGACGTGTGCGTGATGTCCTCGTAGCCTTCGGTCGCAATCTCATGATGCGAGATCCCAGTCGAACACCGCGGGCACCAAGGCATGGAATCGATGCCCCGGTAGATCAGGCCCCGATCATGGCATTGCTTGAGGAAGAGCCAGATCGAATAGTTGTTCTCGTCCGCCATCGTGAAGTAGGAGTTGTTCCAGTCCATCCAATACCCAAGGCGAATGGACTGGTTGGTCTGCATTGCCGAAAAGCGCCGCACGCGCTCCTTGCACGCTTCGACAAATCGATCAATCCCGAACGCTTCGATATCGCGCTTCGAGGTGAATCCCTTTTCCTTTTCGACTTCGACTTCAACCCACAACCCTTGGCAGTCGAAGCCTTGCTGGAACCGCAACTCGTGGCCTTGCATCGCCTTGAAGCGATTGAACAGGTCTTTGTATGTCCGGCCCCACGCATGATGGACACCCATCGGGCCGTTCGCTGTGATCGGCCCGTCAATGAAACTCCATTTCGGCTTGCCCCGGTTTTTCTCGACCAAAAGGTCAAAAGCGTGGTGTTCCTCCCAGAAAGCGAGGATGCCTCGTTCAAGCGCGGGAAAGTCAACGTCGGCACTGACGGGTGAAAACATGGTTTCGTCCTGATGTCCTGGTCTGATGTCGTTTGTCTTGGAGTTCAAGAAGGTTGCGGCATACGTGGTTTTGGCGAGTTGGTGGGCAACAAAAAGACGCGCCCGCCCCTCTAGGGGACGAGGCGCGTCATGTCGACGGCGCACCCGCGGTACCACCCCGATTGCTCACCAACCCAGGGCACCCCACTCGGTGCCCACAAGGGTGATGACCCTCTCGTGCAGGCTTCAGTTGCCTGCGCCCCGGTAACGGAGGGCGTTCCGGCCCGGCCTACTGGCAAATCGCGAAATCACCCGGTCTGCCTCATGGGAAGCCGGGATTACGCAATCACGTTCGGCGGGCAGCTCGGGAAGGATGTTCGGAAGCGGTTCGCAACCCGATCACACTACCCTCGGGCTCCCTGAATGCGTGCGCCGTTCCTACTCGGTTCCGTCGTGGCTCTTCGGGTGGCAGTGTAGGGGGCGACTTGCGAGAATGTCAACAAATGAGTGACGCGCACCGCGATCCCACAAGGCAACGGGTTGACATGGATCATCGCACCATCTCTCGGATGATTGACACCTTCCTGCCTCGCGTGCAAAAGCCAGCTCGTTACACCGGGGGCGAGTTCAATTCCAACCCGAAGGACTGGGACGCGCCCGGCCCGGGAGGCCGGGCCCGCGTCCGTCTGGGAATCGCCTTCCCGGACATTTACGACATCGGCATGTCAAACCTCGGAATGCAGGTCCTGTACGAGGTGGTGAACCGCGACGACAGGTTCATTGCCGAACGCGTCTTTGCTCCCTGGTTCGACATGGAGGCCGAACTCCGCCGGTCCAGTGTGCCGTTGTTCGGGCTCGAAACACGTCACGCACTCAGGCAGTTCGACGTGCTCGGCTTCAGCCTGGCCTACGAACTGGACTACACAAACGTCCTCAACATGCTCAACCTGGCACATATTCCTGTACGGGCGCGGGACCGTGGTCCCGAACACCCTATCGTCATTGCCGGTGGCAGCAACGCCACGAATCCGGAGCCAATGTCCGATTTCATCGACGCCTTCCTGATTGGCGAAGGTGAAGAGTCGCTCCCGGCTTTCCTGGCGCTTTATGACGAACTCCGTGGTGACAAGCCCCGACCGGACCGGTCCCGGCTGTTGCGCGAGGCGGCCCACCGAATTCCCGGTTGCTATGTCCCGACGTTGTACGAGGCACGATACGACGACCGGGGCATGTTCACTGCACTTGAACCGCTTCCAGGTGCCCCGGAACTCCCCGTGAAGAAATCGTTCGTCGATCTGGTCGACTACCCGCTCCCCACGCGTCCAGTCGTGCCGTACATGGAGACGGTCCATGACCGTGCAGCGATTGAGATCATGCGGGGATGCGGGCGCGGGTGCAGGTTCTGCCAAGCCGACCTGATCTATCGCCCCCGGCGGGTCCGGCCTCGCACTCAGATCATCGCGATGGCTGATCAACTCCTGAAGTCGACCGGTTACAACGAACTTTCGCTCCTCTCGCTCTCAAGCGCGGATATCAAGCACATCGATCTTGTCGTCCAGGACGCCATTGACCTCTTTGACGACAACACCCTGACCATTGCCATGCCGAGCACCCGGGTAGATGCATTCAACGTCCAACTCGCGGAACTGATCGAACGGGGGAAGCGTTCAGGGATCACCTTCGCGCCGGAAGCGGGTACCGAGCGGATGCGGGAAGTCATCCACAAGGGTGTCTCGGAAGCCGAGACCCTGGCCGCCGCCGAAATGGCCTTCAGTCGCGGATGGCAGACGATCAAGCTCTACTTCATGATCGGTCTTCCAACCGAGACGGACGAGGATGTTGAGGGGATTGGCCACCTCGCCCAGAAGGTCCTTGATGTCGGGCGACGCCATCACGGTCGCCGAGCCCGGGTCACCGTGGGTGTCTCGACAATGGTTCCGAAGGCGCACACACCATTCCAGTGGGCGGCGCAGGCAACCCGACCCCAAATTGAACAGCGGATTTCAGTCCTTCGCAACGTGACGCGCGACCGTGGCATGCGTGTGTCATGGCACGACCCTGAAAGCACGATTGTTGAAGGCGTGATGTCCCGCGGCGACCGTCGGGTTGGGACCGCGATCTACGGCGCTTGGAAACGTGGTGCGCGTTTCGATGCCTGGAACCAGCATCTCCGGTTCGAGGCTTGGCAGGCAGGAATGGGTGACGCCGGTCTGGACATAGAAACCTACGGAACTGACGAGCGTGACATTCACGCCCGCCTGCCGTGGGACCACGTCGATGTCGGCGTTGCCAGATGGCACCTGGTCGCGCAGTGGAACCGTGCCCGAGGCATCGAGGCGGAACCGAGACAGCGCCAATCATTCGTCCTGCTACATGGCGAAGACGAAACTACCGCGCCAACCATGGCAACAGCCCGGGAATCCGCACTCGCCACGCACACATAAGACAACTGAGTATCCGCGACCCACGTATCGGCTACAGTGAGACTGGCGATGTCAAAGCGTTACGAAGACGAGATTCGCGACTTGTTGAACCGCATGGAACGCTTTCCGGGCGAGGATGCGAAACGTCGCGGCGCCCCACCGCCGCCTACCCCCATTCGCCGGCGTTCGTCGAACCCGTTCCGTGGACTCGGTGCCAAGCTGGCGGTCGATCCACAACGGATGATGGGTGGCGCACTCCTCATGACCCTCGGGGCATGGGTGCTCGGCGGACCATGGTCAAACGGCTTCCCATTTCTCGCGGGAATTGCCGGAACCGTGCAGCTGGTAAGCATCGTGATGTTCGTGATCGCCCTGGTCCTCTTCATGAGGCGAGGCAGCGTGAACGGATCACCGTACGGCGGAGGCAACGGTCCCCGATGGCGAGGCCAGGTCATCGAGTTGCCATCGCGACGGCGTCCATTTGGCGGCTTGACAAACACCGTGCGCTCCCTATGGGATCGCCTGACCCGAAGGCGTGGCTCCCCGCCCTCACGGGGTCGGTGGTAGGCACCCCTCCCAGCGTTGTCCCGAGGCCATCAGGTTCAGTTTGCTACACTTCCGTTCGACCTAATGGCCCTCTAGCTCAATGGCAGAGCAGTTGACTCTTAATCAATTGGTTCACGGTTCAAGTCCGTGGGGGGCCACCACCTTCCTGACACACTCCCCTTCCCCGAAACTCTGCAATCGTCATGCCTGACGAGAATCAGCAGGGCGCCGTCACTCCAGCGCCCGCACATTCTGCGGGCGAACAAGCCGCCTGGATAGCGTTGCTTCGCGGCATCAACGTCAGGGGAACCCGAAACCTTCCGATGGCGGCATTGGCACAGGTGCTCGCTGCGAGTGGCCTCACATCGGTCAAGACATACATCCAGACCGGAAACATCGTGTTCCGCCACCCGGAGTCCGACGCATCCGGACTGACTGCACTTGTCACAAGGGCTATCAGAGACCACTTTGGGGTTGAACCCGCGATTTTTGTGTTTCGCCACTCGGTCCTTCGTCGGGCCATCCACGGAATGCCGTTTGCAGATCTCGACCACCAGGACTCCGGGGCCACTTTGCACATCTTCTTTCTCGACGGGGCACCCCAAAGCGCCGACCTCAGCCGTCTGAAACGATTACTGGCACCGGACGAACGATTCCATCTCGGTGAGGACATTGCCTACCTTCACGCCCCGAGTGGCTTCGGTCGGTCCCGCATCGCCGGTGCCTTGGAAAGTGTCCTCGGCGTCAATGCCACCGCCCGCAACTGGCGTACCATCACGGCTTTGGATGCACTAGCCAGCGTTGACGAGTGAGGGTCCGCCGCACCCATCACCATCGACAGCATTCGTCAATGCCCACCCGCGATGGTGATTTGCATTGACTGGCTTTCCGAGACGATAAGGCAGGCACTTACGTTCTAGAATCGACGTGAAGTCATTCAGCCCACCCATGGCACCCAGTAGCCAGGAGGCCGCGGTGAAATGCCTCGTATGCGGCTTGCCGCTAACTGATGCCGTCACGCCGTGCCCGCGATGCACCCAGCGTCGCATTGAAGCCGAGTTTGAAGCCACACTTCCGACACGCCCGGAGCCACCACGCTCTTTGCCCGCGCGGTTTGTCGTGCCGTTCATCCTGATTAGTCTCGGCATCCTCACCGGCGTCAGCCTTTGGGGGGGCGCGCAATCGAGTGGCTCAACCCGAGCCACTTGGACCGCCACCCCATCGAGCCCGCAGGAACTGACGGTCCTGCTCTTGCGTCA
>DDYL01000169.1:31955-37062 GCA_002347925.1 Chloroflexi bacterium UBA2235
GGCGAGAGGGATTACGTCTCTCCGGTGTCCGTGTGGTTGGCGTGGAAAACATCGTGCTGATTGACACAATCGTTCGAAACACGGACTTTGACCCGTGCAAGGAACTGTCTGCACGGCCAGTTCGCACCCGATAAGCGTCCACCAGAAAAAGGGCAACGGTGGCAACATTCACGACAATGTGAACCTTGCCACCGTTCCGAACCGACAACCCAGCCGGTGCCCGGCTACTCGACCAAACCCGTCCGGTCAATCGACTCAACGAAGAAGCGTTGGGTGAACAGGTAGATTGACAGAGGCGGCAGGATCACGAGGAACACCGCAGCCATCACCAGCGCCTCATTGAACAGGTCACTGGCCTGGCCGCCAGTCGCCGTGTCTAGGGATGGCGACAGCACCGATAACCGCATCGGCAGTGTGAAGTACTCCATGCGGTTCAGGTAGATGAAAGGCTCAAAGAAGTCATTCCAGTGCCAGACCACACTGAACAGGAAGACCACCACGACGGCAGGCATCGCCAAGGGCACCATGATGCGCCACCACGTCGCGAAGGCACTGGCGCCATCAATACGAGCTGCCTCTTCAAGTTCCCACGGGAGCGTCTTGAAGAACTGCCGGAAGACGACAACAAATAGTGCGCCTTTCAGCCCGTGACCGAAGAAACTCGGCACCACAAATGGCTGGTAGGTGTTGATCCACCCGAGGTTCTTGTAAAGGATGAACAACGGCACAATGATCGTCTGAGGGGGGACGAGGAAGGTGAAGAGCACCAAGGCAAAAAGCGCGTCGCGCCCGGGGAAGCGCACCCGCGCAAAGCCGTAGCCGACGAAGGCGCAACTCACCGTCTGCCCAAGTGCCGACCCAAGCGAGATGTAGAGGCTGTTGCTCAGGCTCTTCACGTAAGCCATCGAGAAGAAGGCCAGCGGATAGTTGATCCAGAAGAAGCCACTCGGTATCCAGACGATTGTCGGATCCGTCAAATCCTGAGAAGTTTTCAGCGAGGTCGCCATGATGTAGAAGATCGGGACGAGGAAGACGAACGCAATGTCGATCAGCACGATGTAGGTGAAGGCCCGCTGAAGAAAGGTGATCGAACGACGACGCACGATCTGCCCGTCACGCCACCACTTCGGGCGCTCAACAAGGAACGATGTCGAGGATGCCGCGATGCTAGCCATTGCGATCTCCCGCATAGAAGACGTACTGGTTGGTGATCCGTACGACCACAAACAGGATGACGAATACGACCGCGAAGTACACCCACCCTAGTGACGCAGCGTAGCCGAGGCGGAACCCGCCAGCGAACGCGGTCTGCTGAATGTACTCGAGGACCTCATTGAAGGTATCAGTGAAACTGTCCACAATGGTGTAGACCAGGTTCACCAGGATGACCGGCGAAAGCAGCGGTAGCGTCACTTTCCAGAAACGGTCCCAGTCTGTCGCGCCATCCACTCGGGCGGCCTCGTACAAGACTGGCGACACGCTATTCAGGCCCGCGAGAAAGATAAGCATCTGCACGCCGGTCTTCCAGAGAACGAAGAGCAACCGGTTCAGTAGGTCCGACACGCCAGCAGCGGCATCGGGGCCGATGTACTGGTAAACGAGTTCCTGAACGTCAACCCCCTGGCTGAGGGTGGCGCCGCCGACGCCCTGCGCGAATAGCTGCTTGATCACCTGGGCCGACCCGATAACGAGTGGCAGGAAGAAGACTGCCCGAAAACCGATCACTCCCTTGATCTTCTGGTTGGCAAGAATCGCCGAGAAGAGCGAGAAGATCATGATCACCGGGACATCAAGCAGGTTGTTCTTCAACGTTGCAAGCAACTTCGGGACGAAGCGCGCATCGATGAAGAAGGCCTCCTTGTAGTTATCAATTCCTTTCCACTTGAGATCGGTCAGGCTTGTTGCCTGCAATTCGTGGAAACTGAGGAAAAAGCTCTGGAACAGGGGCCATGCAAGAAAGACCAGGAACCCGACAATCCACGGACTGACGAAGAAGTAGCCTTCAAGCATGCGCTGCGTTGTCAGCGAAAGGCGACGACGACGCACCGGTGCGGTCGCCCGTGCCACCGCCAAGCCGTCGTCGCGCGAAACTGCAATCTTCATTGCCTACCTGCCCTTGCGTTCAAGCGCGTAGCCATATCCACGAATTTCCGCACCCTCGGGGGTCCGTCGCGAATCAGGGTTGTAGTTGACATAGAGACGGGTGCCGTCGGCATATGTGACCCGGTTGAAGTTGCGCTGCAGGATCTCGTGGTTCATGATCGCCTGACCTGAGAGGAACCCGAAGGTCTCTCGCATCGACTTGTATTCCTGAACCGCGGGATCAAGCCAATCCTCGTACTGGCTTGAATAGAGCAGGTTGTAATCGGTCCGGATCAAGTCCGAGGAAGGCGCGTAGGTCAGCTGGTAAACCGGCTGCATGCCCCATTCGTACTGCCTGAGCAGCTCAGTCTTGGGGTCGTTTCGAAGGTTTGCCCGAATCGTGTGTCGCACAACCAGGCCCTGGGTCGCGATGTGGTAAACCGGAACCGTGGCATCGCCGAACGCGTCAAGCGACGTGACCGGGGCGTCATACACTCGGTCAGTGTGCCCAAGGACATACGAATTCGCGCCTTGGATCATTGCCCCGCCGAGGACATCACGCTCACGGTCCGCCATCTTCATCCACGTCGCAGCCACTTCACCACGCGATAGCGGGTAGCGGTCGTTCGTGTCAGACATGACCATGTTGCCCATCTGGCGAAGAACCACCCCATCGATCCCCATGGCCTTGTGAGTTGGCAGGTCACGTTCCAGGTAGTTGTCCCGGGCAATCACCGGGTTCAAAAGATAGATTCCGCCCGAACCCTCAAAGACCGGAAGCTTGTTCACGCCACGAACCGTGTCCCACCGAGAGTTGAACCCGTAGCTCCAGTTGGGCCAGATGTTCCGAAGTCCGGGGATCTGTCCGATGATCCCACCAGACGAGAAGGTATAGCCGAACATGTAGTCGTCTTCAAAGAAGATCTTGACACCGAGCCGTTTCGCCTCCTGGATAAGGTTCCGCAACCGGTCATCTCCACCCAACGTGCTTTCGGACGGATATCGCCTGGGCCAACGCCCTCGATAGCCATCATCGGCCCACCCGATCAAGTGAACGTCAAAGTCCTTGACACCCTTGTTGATGAACTCCCCGATGATGGTGAGCGCCTGGTCAAAGGTGGTCATCGGCACGAAGTCCTCACGGAACGAGGTTCTCCGGGTGATCCCCATGAACAGGTCCAGCAAAGGCCGGGGGGGCTCCGCCGGCAGAGGCTTGAGACCCTTCACAAGCATGAGGTAATCGCGAAATGCCCGGCCCATGCCAGCATAGTTCGCGTCGTCCCCGGTCAAAAGGACATACCGGACCTGCCGATCACCGGGAAGACGATCTTCCTCAATCTTGTTCACAAACACACTGCGCCGGCGAGGAATGCTTGCCTGACGCCGGAAAATGAACTCGGCGGACCCTCGATTAGCATTCATGATGTAGCCAGCAAGGTAGGCATTGACATTTGCCTGGAACTCACCTTGGGTGACGATTCCGGCATAGGCGCCGTCTTCCTGCTTCAAACCCCATATCGGCATCGTTGGCCGCGTAACGGAATTCCCACCCCTGCCACCAGAGCCACCAACCGTGAACAGGTTTGCAGCCGCATCGGGGCCGAAGATCTGCGCGGAGTAGCGCTGCCGGTATTGCGGATACTCCGGCTTGAATTCGACGATTGCCCCCGCACCATCGGGGACCATGACATAGCCCTTCTGGCCAGCACGGGCGGCGCCAAACAACGGCAATATCTCAAGGGTCACCATCTTGAAGCACGTCGGGCTTGTGACAAGCTTGCAATTCCCGTATTCCTCAATGCCCTTGTCCGGAACCGTCACTTCGAGGAATGGGACGGCGCGCCCATCCGAGGCCTTTTCCTCACGGATGACGTATTCAATCGTGAAGCGCATCTTGAACTTGTCAATGTCGTACGTGGCGCGGAACCCACCGGGGATGTTGACCGCGGAAATTATCGGCTTCTCGGTATTCCACGTGAGGAGATTGGTCATCTGTCGCTTGGCGTTGGTTGCACTCAGCAAGAAGAGCGCGTCTTCCTGTGAAGCCTTCTGAGGGCCCAACTGCTCAAAGGGGTTGCTCGCCCACATCTTCCCGCTTCGGCGGTCCTCCACCACAAGGCGCGAGTCCGTGAAGTTGGCGTGAAGGCGAAGTGTCGACGTCTCGGCGACCATGGCGAAGCCGTCAGGCAGGGAGGCCTGTTCCACTACCGGCACAGGTGCCAATACTGCATCTGCCAACGCCGCCGGGACCTGCGGCGCCAACAACGCTATGGACGCCAGGCCGATGGCCATGCGGACCGTCACCGTCAAGGCACGCCGGTACCACCCGCCCATCTGCATCGTGCCGGTCATCCTCATCATTGATTGCCCCTCAACGTACCGCTTGATCTGTGCGCATTCCCGCCAACCCCTATCGGGTGGTCAATTCATAGAACACTTGATAGAAAAACTCGTAGGTATTGCTCGAAAGGGCAAAGATCAGCGCCGCCAACGCCCAGATGATGATGACGGTGACCGCCCCTATCGCATACGTCGCGAGCGTCCGACCCGTCCCGAAATCGTGGATCACCCGTATGTGGGTATAGAACAGGTACGCCACCCACAGGCGCGTTCCCCAACTGATCGTCATGAACAGAGACCGCTCATTCAGGGTCATGGAGTTCGTCAGCACGAATGTCGCGATCGGAGCAATGACGATGTACGGCCCGAAGCTGAAGGCCGCACTGACACAGATGTCCCTGAAGGAACCTTCGCCGAAGAAGATCATCGCGATTGCGTAGTGCGCGAGGCTCCAGGTGACAAACGGAATGATGATCCGGACCCCTTCCTGAAGGATCGACGTGTCCTCAGGATTGCCCCCATACAGAAACTGCGTCATGCCAAATGTCACCGTCCGGCTTATCTGTTCCATGACGAGTTCGACCGACCACACGGTGTTATCAATCGCGAAGAACACGAAATGGAAGCCCATGACGGCCATGACCAGACCGCGCGCCGCGATCAGGAGCGCAACAACAAACAGGAC
>DDYL01000169.1:37067-48492 GCA_002347925.1 Chloroflexi bacterium UBA2235
GCCACGTAAAGCATCTGTCGGAACCACTTGGTGCTATACCAGCGTGCATCTTCGGCAAACCGGCGCCATCCCGTTGCCTCGGTCCTACGGGCGGCCCGAGGGGCCGTCGCAAACCGCCGCGGAAAGTACGGGGCGCGGGGCCTACCTGAGACAGCTGCGACATCGACGGTCTTCTCGACCGCCAACCCTTCCATCACCGCGTCACCACTGGAATCACCAACCAACGATCCGCCGGGCAATGGGACTGTCGTTCCCGTCATGAGACGCCTCCGCGGTCGTCAAAGCGCATTGACATCAGCGCACGCCCAATCCGGCGGACACCCCAGACAACCAAGGCAACTCCGGCAATTGTTGCCGGCAGGACAAACCCGAACTCCTCACGGACGAAATCGTGACGAAGCTCTCCAAAGGCCAGTGACCAGCCCGCGTTGTTCCGCGCAACCGTGTATTCCTCCATGGCCTTGAGGTACTCGCCTCGCTTGAAGAACGCTTTCGCCAGTCCGGTGTGGGCGAGTTCGAAATTGCTGTCCCGACGGAGGACTTCACGCCAGATGACCTCGGCCTCGGCATACTTGCCGTCGAAGAAGAGGCGGCTGCCCTTGTGCAGGAGTTCGGCGAACTCGGTTGGCCGGAAGACCTGCACGTTATTCCGATTTGCATCCAGGACATACAAGCGCCCCTCGTTGCCGACCGCGAGGCTCTGCGGAAGTTCGAACTTGCCTCGCTGTGAACCACGGCCTCCAAAGATCGCCAGAAGGTTCGCCGACTGGTCGTACTGGTAGATCCGGCCACTGTTGAAGTCGAGTGCCGAGACAATCCCCTGGCTGTCAACAGTCACGTCCACGAACTGGGGCTTGATGGTCTGCGTCCCACGACGCTCAATCTCGCCATATGCCCTATTGCCCGATGTGTAGACGTCGTTCCCGATCGAGTTCAACTTCTTGATCTGATCGACGTCACCGAGGGGTGACACCGTGTAGATGAACCCTCGTTCATCCACGAACATGTTGGCATGGTGTGTTGGCAAGACCTTTGAGATCTGCTTCTTCTGGGAATCTGTCGTGAACATCCGGATCAGCAAGCGACCGAGGTCGAACACCAACCGGTTCGCGCCAAAGAACCCCCGGAACGTGCCTTCACTATCCAGAAGGAAGATGCCACGGAAATCGCCCCCACCATTGAGGACGTAGAGATATCCGCGTCGATCAATGACGACCTTGTTGGGCTGGTAGACCTGATCATCCTGGAGCAGTCGCGAAGTAGGCTTCCCGAACTGCTTGATGAAGTCACCGGACGCCGTGTAGGAGACCAAGCGGCTGTTGCCGCGGTCAGCAACCCAGATGTCGCCTTGGGTTGTGATGAATACACCCTCTGGCGCATTCAATTTCCCCGGACCTTCTCCGCTGCCGATGGTCAGCATGTACGTACCGTCAGGCGAGAACTTGAGGACGCGATTGTTGCCCGTATCGGAAATCCAGACATTTCCGTTTTTGTCGATGTAGATGTCCGCCGGGTTCTTGAACGTCCCGCACTTCTGGTACATCCCGTCGATCTCGAAGTCGTAGATATACGGAAGTGGCGAGGCAAGCGTCCGCTTATCCTTGTCGAGCGTCCAGGAGTACTCACGGTCCGCCCATGCGACGGGCACCCCGCCCGGAAGCAGCCCGACCACGAACGCTGCGGCCAGCACCAAGGCCGTCGTGAAGGTCACGACACGCGCCAGCCTCGTGCGCCGATGCGACTTGAACTGCTTACTCACGACTTGATTCCCGAATGTGCCATCGTCTGGATGACCTTTGCCTGCCGAAGCAGGAAGACAGTGATGGTCGGCGCAGTCATCAGGAACGCTGCGGCCGCCTGCGCACCCTGGCGTGCAATCGCCGCCGGACCATTTGTCAGGCTGATCATTGCGACGCTGACCGTCTTCATCGCCTCGCTGCGCGTGAAAACCAACGGGCTGAAGCTGTCATTCCACAACTGGATGAAGCCGAAGATCAGCAGCGTGTTCCATGCTGGCGCAACATTCGGCATGACGATTTTCCAGAAGATCGTCCACTCCTGCGCACCGTCGACACGAGCCGCCTCGATCAGTTCGTTCGGAACCGCATTGTCCATGAACTGCTTCATCATGAACAGTCCGTAGCTCCACGCGAGGGCCGGCAGGATCAGCGCACCGTACGTGTCGATGAGCCCGATCTTCTGCACCACGAGATACTGCGGAATGCGAGTTACCTGCGGGGCAAACATCAGGGCCGCCACGATCATTCCGAAGATGAAGTTACGACCCGGCAGGACCCTCGCCTTGGAGAGCGGATACGCACACATCGAGCACATCAACACTTGGAGAAGCACAGTCGTCAGCACCACGAAGATACTGTTGAACAGGTACCGGGTGAACGGCACGGCCAAGGCATTCGTGGCGAGCAACAGATCCTGGAAGTTGTCGAGGGTCGGGCGCCGAACCAGGAACGGTGGCGGAAAGAGCAGGAGCTCCTCAAGCGGCTTGAACGCGGTCGAGATGACGTACACGATCGGAAGCATCGAGAAGACGGCCATCGGGATGAGGAAAAGGTACGAAGGCGCGGGAGCCTGCTTGCGAAGAAACCGCATGACCTTCGTCACGGAAAAGTCAACGGTCTGAGGACGTTGCACGAGTACGGCCATGGCTCGCTCTCCAAATCACTGGGTGGACCGGGAACGACTTGCCCCGGAACCACCCACCTTCCGACGGCTGATCAGTATTCGTTCTTCGAAGAAAACATGCGCATGAGCAGTCGGCCAAGGCCGAATGTCAGAAGGAAGAGGAAGACGGCAACGGTGGTTGCGTATCCCATCTCAAACCGGATGAACGCAAAGTCATACATGTGCGCCACGATGGTATGGCCGGCGTACAGCGGGCTTGGCAATCCGGCGAGCGATGTCGCGACCTCGAAGACCGAGAACCCGGCAACCACCGCCATGACACTGCCGAAAAGCAACTGCGGCTTGATCATCGGCAAGGTGATGTACCAGACCTCCTGAAGCGGGTTCTTTATCCCGTCCATCTTCCCGGCCTCATAAAGGTCTCCGGGAACGGTCTGCAACCCTGCAAGGAACACCAGGAACCCAGTTCCCATGCTCATCCAGAGGGCCACGAACATGATGACGGGCATGATGGCCGCCTGTTCGGCAAGGAACTGGTAAGGCTCATCGATCGCGCCGATCCCAAGGAGCCAATTGTTGAGGTATCCGTAGCGGTCCCCGGAGAAAACGATCTTCCAGACCACACCCATTGCCACTGCGCCCGTGATCGACGGCGCGTAGAAACAGAGTGCGAGCGGTGTCTTCAACTTCAATGGGTTGATAAGCCACGCAAACATGAATGACAGGAAGAACCCGATCGGGCCAGTAATGACCGCAAATGTCAGGGTGTTCCCGATCGCGATGATGAACACATCGTCCTCTAGGAACAGCAACTTGTAGTTACTCCACCCGATGAACCTCGGGGCCTCCAGCACATTGAAGTACGTGAAGCTCAGGTACACCGCCGTCAGGACCGGGGCCACCACGAAGACGGTGAAAAAGATCAGGAACGGTGCCATGAAAAGGTACGACGTTCCGAACTTCTGCCAGAACAGCGCCAATCCTTCCGGACGTGCGGCCGTCGAGACCATCCCGCGCGATGTCATCACCTCAGTGCGACCCGCCATGCCGTTTCCCCCCTGTAAGAACCACAGAATGCTTCCGAAGCCCGGAACGACGTGTCCCTGGGCATACCCACCGCTACCGAATGACGTTCGTCACCCTCGCCGGTACATCGACTTGTCTACCTTCACGCCGAACTCCTCCTGCTTCTTGGCGAGTTCCTTGTTGATGTCGTAGATGGCATCCTCGAGTGCCTCACGCGGATTCATTCCCTGAAGAACGACCCGGTTCCACGCATTCAGGACGTGGCGACCGGTGAAATATCCACCTAGCACCACGGGAGGTTCGCGGAACCAGCGCCACTGCTCCATGATGAACGCAATGTCCTTCTTGGGCCAAGGCAATGCCTGCAGGGCCTCCAGGTTAGCCGTGTTCCAGCGGGCCTCAACACCGATCAGTGCCTCGAGTTCGCCACCGAAGCGCTGCTGGGCGTCCTTGGACGACCACCACTTGACGAACTGCCAGGACTCTTCCTTGTGCTTCGATTGCTCGAAGATCACCATGCTCGCCCCGGTTCCACCACTGGCCCGGATGATCGTGCCGTCCGGCAACTTCTGACCGGTCTGCGGGTCAATGCATGGGACGACGGTGCCCATCGACGTCGTTGAACCACACCGGTGTCCCGGCATTGGCCGCATCTCCCACCGACCCGTCAATTCCGGAGCCGCCACCGAAAGGGCGATGTAGACCCCGTAGCCCGCCACGCCGATCGGTTGCTCACCGGTCCGCATCCGGGTGAAGAAGTTCGCCTCACGGGGAATCTTGTAGTTGCTGTAAAGGTCAGTCCACTCCTGGAACCCGACCAATGCCTCAGGGGTGTCAAGTGAAGACCGGCATGAACCGTCCATGCACTTGTAGTACTCGCCACCGTTCTGGAAAAGGAACGGTGTGAACCCGACCGCGCCTTCAGTCACGCCAACACCTGTCGGTGGCGGATAGTAGAAGTCCAACCCGTTCTGCTGGAGTTTCAGCAAGGCGTCGTACAGGTCATCCCACGTGTCGGGAGGCTTGATCCCGAGTTCACTGAGGATGTCCGTCCGGTAGAAGGTCATCGCAAAATCCTGCGTCTCAGGAATTGCCCAGTTACCTTCCTCGTTGGTGAATGGAACCCGGTACCGGAATGGGACAAGCGCCCCTTCCCGGAACCGCTTGGCAATCTGAGGATAGTCCGGGAAGTTCGTCAGGTTGACGAGTCCCTTCCGTACCGCAAAGTCAACCGGAAGCTGGCTTGGCACACCGACCGCGACGTCGGGGGCTTCACCAGCGGTCGTCGCGAGCAATAGTACGGACCCTGCACCTTCGCCAAGGCTTGCGGGTGGGATTACGTGGACGTTCACCTTGATTCCGGTGTTCGGCGTGAAGTCGTCCTCGATCATGTCCTTCATGATCTGGCCCCACTCGGTACCACGACCTACCCAAACATCAAGGACGGTCTCCTTGCTGTCCTTGGCGTAGCTGCTACCGAGGCCTGTGTAGTCACGCGTGAACGATGAGATGAACGTGCTCAAGGAAGCAACCGTCTGCTCGAACACATTCGCCTGAACTCGGGGCAATGGGGTGTTCGCCGAATGGACGGTGAGCCATTCCACCGCAAGTGGGTGGTTCTGCAAGTTCAGCAACCAAGTTGCCAGGATCCCCTGGCTTCTCATGAAGTCCTCGAGAAGACGGTGAATCTCTGCCGGCTTATCGATCATTCGCTGCAATTGCGACTCGACGACCCGGAACGCCGATGAAGCATCGTTCTTTGCCCGTCCAATCTCCTCCATGCGCGATGCCTGCAATTCGAGGCGGTCATGCAATTTCTGGAGTCGCGGGACAAGGGACGGAATCTTCTCATGGAGGTCCCATTCCATGTTCACGTCCGGTTGGGACCCCGTAATCATGAGCATCTCGCGACTCATCTGGCTCATTTCAGAGAGCATCAGGTCGAGTTCGCGCATCGTCTCAGACATGAAGCCAAGCGTGACGTCCATCTGGACGACGTTCTTGCCCTTTGTCAGATGGAAGAGATACGGCTTGCCCTCCGCCAACTGGTTCTCGCGCAAAGTTTCCAAGCGCCAGTCGCGTTCCATCCGGAACAGGATCCCGCCGGCCTCACGAAAGGGCACCTCCCCGTTGATCCGAAGTGATCGCATGCGGGGGCGTCGCCCTGCCCATCCTTGCCAGATGTTGAAACTCAGTTCATACAGGCCCTCTTCAGGAACCTCGACTTCCCACCGTACCCACTGACCGGGCAGGCGCCACCGCCACCAACCAAAGGAATTCAGCTTGAACAGACCGTCGGCGTAGGGACTGGCGAGCGCGTCGAAGTTGACCTCACCACGTACCGTCGGATCGGACTTCACGGTCGGATTCTCGGCCTCGACGAGAGTGGCCTTCTTGACCTCGATTTCCTTGAGACCCTTCGACTTCCAGATCTTTACCTGCTCATCGTAGGCGGGGACGATCTTGGGCGAATGCACCGAAATGGACGCAAGCGCTAGGGTCTCTCGCACCGTCTGGAGGCGCAGTCGCTGAAGTCCCTTTTCGAATAGGAACTGGAACGGCGCGTCATAGCGTCCATCGGCATCCTCGATAGTCTTGGTCTCCCACTGGGGAGCCTCAATCTGGGCCGGCCGGACGTCGTTCCCCTGGTTGTCCTTCTTGACCGCGCCGTTGTCCTTCCACACCCTCTGGAAGACCACCCGCTTGGCCTCACGGAAAGGCAACTTGCCATTGATCAGCAGATCGCGTTGCACCGATGCCCGCTTGCCGGGAATCGGGTAGTAGTCCATCGTGATTTCGTACAGACCCGTGGTTGGAACGTCGATTTCCCATTCGACCCACCCATCATCCTCGGTCCAGAGGAGTGACGGTCCCGGGCGTCCCTTGAAGTTGTCGACCTTCTGCAAGCCTTCAGAACCACCGTTGCTGACGTAGTTGACTGCCGGGATCTTGATGACAACGTCGGTCGTGGCCTTGAATTTCTTGTCCCATTCGGCCTTGACATCGGCGTAGATCGGCTGACCC
This sequence comes from Chloroflexi bacterium UBA2235, assembly GCA_002347925.1. Lineage (GTDB taxonomy): Bacteria > Chloroflexota > UBA11872 > UBA12225 > UBA12225 > UBA12225. Next base: position 43,761 of record DDYL01000169.1, read on the forward strand.
GCCAGATCTTCGGGAAGCATGTCCTCGAACAGCTTGTCCGGCTTTGGTGCGTCAGGCATCGGCTTTGCCGGGGGTTGCGCCTGACCTGTGCGGCTACCACCAATTTCGGCCGTGCCGACCGATGTGGCCCCGGCGCCGACGGGTTGCGCCAGGGGCGCGATTGACATCGCAACAACCGCCACGGCAACCGCGCGGTGCGCCCACGCCGTCAAGCTTGCGCCACCCACCGATCGCCAGCGCGGCATCTGGGGCACATGCCCCCGCACGACGTTCACGATCGAACACCCTCGCATCGCGTTCCTCCGACTTCACCGCCACCCAGGCGAGTGCCGTCCATCTCGTTGACCGATTGATTGATTGACAGTTTGAGTGACCGAACCGCAGCACGGTAACCGACACGGCGAAATAGTGCGACGCCACCCCCGCAACCGCCCCCCGGCAAGACCGGCGGCAGTATATCGGCGGCCGAGATACCCGACAACAGGCGAGACGCGGCCATGCCGCTATACTCCCGCCGCGCGTCAATCTATTCGCTCGCGGGCGACAGCGCAACCCGCGATGTGGGAAGCATCGTGTGCGGAACCGACTGCGATGCCGTCCACCCAACGGGAAATCACTCGATGGTTCTCAGTGACCGGACAATCAAAGAGCTGATTGGCCACGGACGGATTGGCATCAAGCCATTCGATGGACATTCGGTGCAGCCGTCCAGCGTGGACCTCCGACTGGACTTCCGCTTCCGCGTCTTTCGAAGCACCCGTCACAGCCATATCGATCCACGCGTCGATCAGGCAGACCTGACCGAACTGGTCACCCTTGGCCCCGATGAACCATTCGTCCTGCAGCCAGGCCAGTTTTGCCTCGGAAATACGCTGGAACAAATCTCGCTCCCAGATGACATCGTCGGCCGACTCGAGGGCAAGAGTTCCCTCGGACGCCTTGGACTCGTTATCCATTCCACTGCTGGCTACGTCGACCCCGGATTCCGTGGTCACCTGACGCTCGAACTGAGCAACGCAGCTCCCCTGCCTATCCTGCTCTTCCCGACGATGAAGATCGGGCAACTCAGTTTCCTGCAGATGTCGACACCCGCCGACCATCCTTACGGAACAGGTCCCCTTGGCAGCAAGTACCAGGGACAGGACGAACCTACCGCCAGCCGGATCCATCTCGACTTCGCGCGTGACCACCAAGGATGATGTCGCAGGCCAAGACACGGTCACCTTCGCCATTACCGTCGATACCTGCGCTATAGTCGGTGGCGATGCCAGTTCCATCACGCATCATGCAACCGACGGCCCGGCGATCCTTCCTCGCCCTGACCGGGTCCGGTGCGGTGGCCGTTGGTGCGAGCCTTTCCGGATGTCAGATCAACCCCTTTGGGCCTACCTCAGATGCGCAAGCCCTGCGCACCTTCCTCTGGAACTTCGAAACCCTTGACCCCGCGTTCACGACCGGCATCCTCGAAGCCGAATACGTTGTGCACATCTTCAGTGGATTGACCGCACTGAACGACAAGCTTGAGGTTGTGCCCGACCTTGCCGAGAAATGGTCGGTTAGCCAGGATGGACGGATCTACACCTTTACGATCCGAAAGAACGCCCGGTTCCATGATGGTCGTGCTGTAACCGCCGCCGACGTCAAGTTCAGTATCGAACGCGCCGCCGACCCTCGTCTTGCCTCGCCGGTCGCACTGACCTACCTGGGTGACATCGAGGGCTTTGCCTCAAGACTGTCCGGTCAGACCGCCGAGGTATCGGGGGTGCGGGTGAAAGACGACAGCACCATCGAGATCGCTCTTGATGAACCGCGTGTCTACTTCCTCGCCAAGCTGACCTACCCGGTCAGTTATGTCGTGGACCGGCAGAACCTCGCAACCGGACCGGACTGGTGGTTGCAACCGAATGGGACCGGCCCGTTCAAGGTGGCCCGCCTCCGGCCGGGAGACACCCTCTCACTTGTGCGCCATGAAGGCTACTACGGCACCAAGCCGGCACTGACTGGCGTGGAGTACCTGGCCGTCGCACCCGTCGAAGCCTACGAGGCCAATGAAATCGACATTGCAGTTGTCGACCTCGCTGACATCGAGCGGGTGACAGACAAGAGTGACCCGCTCAATCGGGAGCTCCGCGTCCGCACGGACCTTGATATCCAGTACCTCGCGATGAGCGTCACCGCCAAGCCGTTCGATGACCCGAAGGTACGTCAGGCCTTCAATCACGCCTTGGACCGCGATCGCATCGCAACCGTGACCCTGAAGCGCACCGTGATCAAGGCTGACGGCATCCTGCCCCCCGGGCTTCCCGGCAAGAGTGACCGTACGAGAGGTCTGGACTTCGATGTCTCACGCGCCCGGCAACTCATCTCGGAGTCGAGTTATCGGGATACGCAGAACTTCCCCGAGATTTCGCTCACGGTCATGGGCACCCGTACCGCACCGCCTCCGGAGATCAATGCGATCGTTGCGACGTACCGGCAAAGCCTGGGCGTCGACGTCCGGGTCCGCCAATTGAATCGGGATGACTTCATTGCTGCCGCCCAGAAGGATCGTGACCGGCCACAACTTTGCATGACTGGTTGGATTGCGGACTACGCCGACCCGCAGAACTTCCTCGACATCCTCTTCCACAGCAAGAGCCGAGAGAATGTCTCGCGCTATGCCAATCCAGAAGTTGACCGGCTCCTCGAACGGGCACGCACCGAACGTGACAACGCCGTCCGCATGAAGCTCTATCAGGATGCCGAGATCCAGATCATCCAGGACGCGCCTTGGGTGCCCATGTGGCATACCAAGCGCTACACATTGGTCAAACCGTGGGTCCAGGGTTACACCGGAACATCGGTCGTCCAACCGTGGCTGAAATCAATATCACTGAAGGGACGCCCCGAGTTGGTTGGTGCCACCCCGACCGCGAGCCGCCGGGCCTGATCTCGTCCCGACGTTCACCAACCGGCCCCACCCAATCCCAACCGAGAACCTCAAAGGAACCACCATGGCCCGTGTCGATGGTCGCCAAGCAAACGAACTGCGCCACACCGTCATAACGCCCCACGTCCTCGACCATGCAGAAGGCTCTGCAATGATCGAGGTCGGAAAGACGCGCGTCCTGTGTGCCGCCAGTGTCGAGGAAAACCAGCCTCCCCACCTCAAAGGCACTGACGAAGGCTGGATCACCGCCGAGTACTCCATGCTTCCGCGGTCGACCCACACCCGGTCACAACGCGAATCAACCCGGGGTAAGGTCGGCGGACGCACCCACGAAATCCAGCGCCTGATCGGCCGTTCGCTTCGGGCAGCACTTGATCTGAGCCGCCTCGGGCCGCGCACTATCTACATCGACTGCGACGTGATCCAGGCCGACGGTGGCACCCGCACCGCAGCGATTACCGGCGGCTACGTCGCACTTGCACTCGCGGTCAACCACATTGCTTCGGTCCGGCGGCTATCGCGACCACCGCTCCGCACACAAATCGCTGCGGTCAGCGCCGGGATTGTCGCGGGCGAACCGCTCCTCGACCTCGCCTACACCGAGGACTCTCGGGCCGAGGTCGACTTCAACGTGGTCATGACGGGTGATGGCGAGTTCATCGAGGTGCAGGGGACGGCCGAGGGGAAGCCATTCTCGCGGGCACGCCTCGACACCATCCTTGACCTCGCGGGCACCGGCCTCCAGTCACTCTTTGACCTGCAGCGCAAGGCCATCGCCACCGATCGCCAATAAGCCCCGCCGGGTGATCAGTCAAGCGCGTGGACGAGCGCGTTGAACTGATCACCCCGGTCAAACTCGTTCACGAACATCCCGAACGATGCACACCCTGGCGAAAGCAGGACAGCCGCGCCACTTCCGGCAAGTTGGGACGCTTGGGTAACCGCGTCCGGGAAGGCGCGATGCCTCCCCCGCACCAGGCCTTCACCGACAGAGGCAACCAAACGATCGGTGGCGGAACCTTCAAGGAGGACGATGTCAGTCACTCTCGACCGAGGGTCTGCCAACGACGCCACAAGACCTGTGAAGTCCAATCCCTTATCCGCCCCACCGAGCAACAGCACGATCGGTCCGGAAACGGACGACAGCGCAGCCACCGTCGCGTCGGGGGTCGTCGCCGCTGTGTCGTTTATGTAACGCACCCCGCGATGCACCCTGACAACCTCTTGCCGGTAGGGCACCCCGGCAAAACCCCGGATTGCCTCCGCGATGGCCTCCTCTGCAATCCCTGACGACCGCGCCAAGGCTGCCGCGCAGTTCGCGTTGGCAAGGTTGTGGGATCCGCCCCATGTACTTCCCGGTTCCCCAAAACCAACCAGTGCATCATCGGGCCTGAACCACTCAACCCGCCCCGGGGCAGTCGTCGCAAAGGCTTCCGAGTAGGCGTCATGCCGGTTTAGAAGCAAGCCATCTCCCGACCCCTGATACATGAAGATCCGGCGCTTTGCATCCATGTACGACGCCATATCGGGATACCGGTTCAGGTGATCCACCATGAGGTTTGTCACCGCCGCGGTACGAGGACTCGTCCGGATCGCGTCAAGCCCCTCCAGTTGGAAGCTGGAAAGTTCCAGAATCACGTCGGTCGTCGGGGTGATCCGCGACAACTGCCCTAGGGCCGAAACGCGCAAGTTTCCCGCGACAACGGTGTCACGTCCCGCCCTACGGAAGATCTCACCGGTCAGGGTCGTGGTCGTGGTCTTCCCCTTTGTGCCGGTGATCGCGACGATACGCCGACTTGGACA
>DDYL01000169.1:48537-54395 GCA_002347925.1 Chloroflexi bacterium UBA2235
GAAGTGTCATGGTGTCCGAGGGTGTAGCCAACCGGAAGGTCACTGAGTGCGTCAATCGAGGCACCAAGCCGATCTGGCGACTGCATGTCGGTGATATGGACGCGCGCACCGGAACCGACGAGGTACCTTGCGACACCCACACCACCGCCATGCACACCCAACCCCATGACAAGGACCCGCGAACCTGACAGCCCCATCACTTGCGTGCCCATATCGTCCTCGTCGCGCATACCGGCTTGACCGGCGCGTGTCCTACAACCCGAACACATGCCATTCATCGTGCCAGGACAGGCCGATCGCCCTGCCAACAATCAACGCAAACCTGTCGGGTATGGCACCCCGGAACCCCCTACGCAGAAGCGACGTTATACTGGCACGTCCGCGCCTACATCGAAGGCAAGCTTTACGTCACGTCCATTCCACATCGGAATGACGGGTTGGAAGTGTCTTCAGGGATGCCGGTCAGGCCGTCCACCTTGCGTCATTGCCGGAATAGTCACTCGCGTGCCTGAACCGACTGGCGTCCACTTGGGCTGACACCTGTCTGCCGGAACCGACACCTTTCTGATGGAAGACTATCGCTCCGCTTCGGAACGTCGCTATCCCAGTCCACCTGCCCAGCGCCGCAGTGGCGAGATCTGGAAGGCACGCTTGGGCATGGGATTCGTCGTGGCCCTCACGATGATCACCGGGGCGCTGATGTTCCGCGTTGCCGGCCTCGGAATCAGTGCCGCCCTAAGTCCGTTCCAGCAATCAGGTGGCGCTGCCCTGATCACGCCAACCGGGTCCACCGGCATCCCGACGCGCACGCCGACCGCCATCGCTGGTGGGGCTACCGCAATCGCCACGACGGTGGCCGGAGCCTCGACGCCGGCATCCATTCCGGGACAACCACCTGCTGCGGCCCCAACGACACTCGCAGGCACTCCGGCGCCGGGTCAACCGCCCGCCGGGGCGACACCCGTCCGCACGGCGGTCGCAACCACCCCTGCCCCCGGTGCCCCAACTGCCGTCCGTACCGTCACGACCGCCAACCCGGGCGCTGCCGTAACCGCAACCACATCTTCCGGTGCCCGTGAGTACAGCATCGCGAGTGGTGACACCTTGGGGGCAGTTGCCACCCGCAACAACACGACCGTGGATGAGCTAGTCAAGATCAACAACTTGCCCAACAAGGACGTGACCCTTCAGGTTGGTCAGAAAATCAAGTTGCCGTAGCACCGCTGGTCCGTTGGTACCCTCCCCGCACGGGCACGCGCACCTGCGCCTGCCGAAACCATCGTCGGGAAAATGGGAGCAACAGATGAGCACACTGCGCGCCGGATTCATTGGCCTCGGAAAGATGGGCCGCCCGATGGCCCTCAACATGTTGAAGGCGGGGTTTCCGCTCACCGTCGCCAACCGCAGCCAGGGCGTTGTCGCCGATGTGGCTTCACACGGTGCCACTGCCGCCAAGTCACCCGCGGAAGTTGCCGCGAACGCTGACCTCATCGCACTTTGCCTGCCGATGCCTGCGCATGTTGAAGAGGTTGTCCTCGGTCCAAACGGGGTTATCGAAGGCATCCGTCCGGGGTCGATTGTCATCGACTTCAGCACCATCGGACCGTCAACATGCCGCCATGTCGCTGAGCGCCTTGCCGAAAAGGGCGCGCACTATCTGGACGCCCCCGTTTCCGGAGGCACGACTGGCGCCGCTGCCGGCACCTTGACGGTCATGGTCGGCGGCGACGACGCCTCCTACGCCACCGCCCTCCCGTTGCTGCAATCCGTCGGTCGCAAGATCGTCCATGCCGGACCCGTCGGTGCCGGTGCGGTAGTAAAACTGATGAACCAGCTCCTCGTCGCGATCAACCTCGCCGGAGCCGCCGAGGCGATGGTCCTCGGTGTGAAGGCCGGGGTGGATGCCACCCTCCTCTACGAGACAATCGCATCGGCAACTGGCAACAGTTTCCAGCTTGCCCGCAACTTCCCGGACCTCATTCTCAAGGGCAACTTCGACCCGATGTTCTCTGTCAACCTCCTGCACAAGGACGTCACCTTGGGCGTCGAGGTCGGACGGGAGCAGCGCGTACGTCTCCTGTTGAGCGCACTGGTCCAGCAGATCTTCGAGGAGGCGCGCGACGCCGGTCACGGCGAGGAAGACATCGCCGCGGTGATCCGGCCCCTCGAGGCACTTTCCGGCACGTTCGTCCGCGCCCACTGATCATTTCCGCAGACCGCTGGGCCTCGTCACGGGGCGGCAGTTCAAGCTTTTCTGAACCGCCGCCCAGGCATGATCGACGAGGCCCGCAACCGGCGGGCCGTTCTCTTGCGCCGGGAGTGTCATGCGCGTCACCCACCTCGCCCTGACCCACTTTCGATCCTTTTCCCGCCTCGACCTATCTCTTCCCATCGGTTCAACCGTGATCTGGGGGGACAACGGTGCCGGGAAGTCGAACCTGATCGAGTCCCTTTACCTCCTTGCAACCAGTCGGTCTCCGTACACCTCAGCGGAACGCGAGATGATCGACTGGCACTGCCCGCATCGACCAGCCTTCGCCCGCGTCGTCGGCCAAGTGCTTCGGGAGGGTCGGGTAACCAGCCTCGAAGTGCTGACCGCCGAAACGGATGCCAGCACTACTCCGGCGGACTTTGAGCCATCCCCTGACCCTGGCATGTATCGCCCAGCGACCGTCCGGCGCAAAGTGGTCATCAACGGCACCCCACGCCAGACCGGCGAACTCCTTGGCCACCTGAACGCCGTGCACTTCTCTCCAGAGGAGGTCGAACTTGTCGCGGGGTCAGCCGAACGCCGACGACGGTTCCTGGATATCGCACTGTCACAACTAGACCGACAGTATGTTCGCACCCTCCGCCAATACCAGCGGGTCCTTGTGCAACGAAATGCCCTGTTACGCCATCTGCGTGAAAATCCGACGGTTTCCCCATCCCAACTCGACCACTGGGACACCGAGGCTGTCTTCCTCGGAGCCGCGATCGTGGCTGCCAGGATCCGCGCTGTCGCCCGACTGAATGTCCATCTTGCGCTGATTGACGGCATCGCACCCGGCGCCGCGCCAATCCGGATCACCTACCTGTCTGGGGTCGATCTACCAAACCCAGCAGAGGGCGATTCACCGTTCGTACGGACCATCGACGCCGGCGATACCCTTGCCGAGGATGTGGCCTCACGTCTCCGCGCCGCTTTCGCCCGCCAGCGAACCCGGGAGCGAGCAGCCGCCATAACCCTCGTCGGGCCTCATCGGGACGACCTGCTTGTATGCGCAGGTGTCATCGACCAGCGGACCTACGGATCGCGAGGGCAACAGCGGACTGCCGCCCTCGCATTGAAAATTGCTGAAGCCGGTCTCATGCGCGAAGTCACGGGGGAACCCCCTGTACTGCTACTCGACGATGTGATGTCGGAACTTGACCCGACCCGTCGGGCCTTCGTGGAGGGCCTCTGCGCGGACGCTGATCAGGCAATAGTCACCGGAACCGAGGAAGCGGTCTTCAGTCCAGCGTTCCGTGAGCGGTCCAAGGCGCTACACCTTGAAGGTGCCGCGTTCATTCCAATGGGTAGCTGATGACGCGACTGCATCCATTGGTAGCCAAGATCCAATCCGCTTCCATGGCACAGGGTGGTACATTCCAACCGGTCGGGCCGGCCTGCTGGCTGGTACATGTGCAACGGGAGACAGAAGCGTGGCGGGCACGTCAGTGACAAACACGTCGGTTGCATCGGACCAGAAGCGCCTCAGCGGGGCCCGCGCCCGTCAGGAAGCGGCCCTCGCCGCCCAACGGGAGGCAAGGCGCCGTGAAACGCAGCGGACGCGGATCATCTGGGGTAGCGTGATTGCCGTTGTCGTGGTCCTGCTCGCTGCTCTCGTGTACTGGCTTGCCTCTCCCGCCTCGGCCGCTCCGGGTGCCCTTCAGGAATTCCCCATACAGGGACGGACCCACATCCAGCGGGGCCAGGCCCACCCCGATTACAACAGCAAGCCACCGACGTCTGGTTGGCATTACGCCGATCAGGTTGCCAGTCCGGGCGTCCACGTGGATCCGATCCCGAATGAGGTGCAAGTCCACAATCTGGAACACGGCGAAATCATGATCCAATACGACTGCCCGACCGATTGCAAGGAGATGATTGCCTCGTTGGAGGCCATCGTCCGCTCGTATCCGAGAAAGGTTCTCCTTGCACCCTATCCGGGGACCGGCCACCCGATCACCCTGACATCCTGGGGGCGTCTGAAGTACCTGGAATCTGTCGATGAGGCAGTGATTCGCAAGTTCATCGCCGACTTCAAGGACAAGGGACCCGAAGTCTTCCCTGACGAGCCGATGGCCAAGCCATGACCCCAGAACCGGTAAGCCCCTCACCAACAACCACGGACCGACCGCATCAGGATGTACAACATCCCGAGTTCCTGGACGAACCGCCCACCATCACGGTGGCACATACCATCACTCCGCCGAAGCGTAGCTGGGGGCCACGTGCTACATTCCTGACGGTATTCAGTGTTGTGTCCATAGTGTACGTTGCGACGTTTGTTCGCGGACTCGCGTGGCAATGGCACGGCATCCTCACCGCACAACCTGCCACTGCTCCGGTGGTCGCGAATGCACCCCGCGGTGCGATTTCCAGTTCCAGGCAAGGCGCGGCACCGAACCCGAACCCGGCGAACGCGGCGCCACAACCACCAAGGGTGGCGCTTGCGCGGACCGACGTCCCGGCACCACGCAATGCCACCGATGACCGCGGCGTGACATACGATGCCGATGGTGTAGCCGTGATGGGGATAGATGCTGACCCGACCGGCGTCTACAACGTCCCGGCGGGCAGGCAACTACGCATCGGCGGCCCGACCGGTCAGCTCTTCGATGTGCAGGACGGTGGCAAACTCGCTCCGGCGAAGACCCCTCGCTAGCCTCCGTCCGCCTTTCCCAACCCGCGGGGAAGTGTCACAATGCCATGGCTGTTCCTCAGAGGATTCTGAACGTATCCCTCGAAATACGTGGCTATACTCGCCTCACAGGGGGGAATTCTCCCTGACATTGGCGGTTTAGCAACCGTTCGACCGCCGGGGCCCACCCGGAAAGGCATGCCGAATGGCCGTTTTCGAGAAACTCGCCGCCTTTGTCGGGCGGCGCTGGCGCGCGTTGCTCATCACGCTCGTCGTTGTCGCTGCATTCTTCCTCTGGTTTGTGCCGAATTACGACACGGCCATGCCGTACGTACTCTACGGCGCCTATCTCCTCTTCCAGATGCTCTTCGCCGTCCTGTTCATGATCATCCAGTTCGCCGCCCTGTTCTGGTTCCTCGGCCGCGGCCGTACCTACTGGGTCATGCCTGGCGAGACCGGAGTCGGGTTCAAGGACTACCGTGGGCAGAAGGACGTCCTGGAGACTGCCGAGCGGTGGGTGACCCTGCTTCGTGGTGTCAAGGACTTCAAGCGCATGGGCGGTGAAGTCAGCCGGGGCCTATTGCTCGTCGGCCCTCCGGGCACCGGCAAGTCATACCTCGCACAGGCCATCGCTACCGAGGCAGGCGTCCCGTTCGGGTACACATCGGCCGCATCGTTCCGTGCAATGTTCATGGGCATGGACGTCCTGATCGTGTGGCGGCTCTACCGGAAGGCGCGAAACCTTGCAAAGAAGCACGGCGCGTGCATCCTCTTCATTGATGAAATCGACGCCATCGGCGCTGCGCGCACATCAGGAATGATGGGTGGTGGCGGCATGATGGGCGGCATGATGGGCGGGGGCGGTGCCCTCAACCAGCTGCTCATGGAAATGGACCCACCGCGTCTCACCGATGGGTGGCGTGATCGTCTGCTCAGGCGATTGGGAATCCTCAAGCGTCCCGCAATCCGCCC
>DDYL01000127.1:0-132 GCA_002347925.1 Chloroflexi bacterium UBA2235
ATGCATCCGTCTTCGAGGGTCGTTCCAAGCAAAGCTTCAACGCTTGCGGTCGTTACCATGACGAATATTGCAAGTGGTCTATGTGCCCATTGCATGATCGTTGTCACGCTTGGAGACTTGGATGAATGCATT
>DDYL01000127.1:209-4383 GCA_002347925.1 Chloroflexi bacterium UBA2235
GGGTTATCCAGCAGAACGGTGATCTCGGACACGCGAGCAATTGCCCTCGCACGCGCGTCGTTGGGCACATCGAGCAAAGAGACCGGGGTGGATGCCCGGCATGTTGCCTTCACCCTGCGGAACGATGACGGCGGAGTTGCTTGGTCAATGAAGGACCGAGAAACCTGGCTGGTGACGTTTCGGGGCATTGGTTATCCACAAGCGACGGCCAACGCTGCTGATTGTTCCTGTGCCGCCGCCTACTGGCGCCCAGACACCCTGGTTGCTGTCGATGCGCAATCGGGATTAGTCCTCATGCGCTTGGGGACTGTGGTCAAGGCGGACCAATAGACATGAGGGCCAAACGCAAGCAACCCCCAGAGTGCGAATGCGCTCCGGGGGTTGCTAAGCGTTGCCGGTGCGACTACGCGGCGCCGGTCGGTTCCACCTTGAGAAGCACCTGGAGCCACGCCGCCCAGAGACTGTACGGGGCTGCGTAGGCGTTCTCTGTCGTCATGAACCCCTTCCAGTAATGCTGGTTGTTGGTGACGACGTGACGCTCCTCGCTGATGGTGATCTCCACGACGTCCTTCAGGAAGATGTCCACGGCCTTCGTGACAAGGTCCGTGTACTTCGCATCCGTTGGAGATGACAGGACTTGATCCATCTGGTCGATGATGGCGTCGTACTCCTTATTGGAGTACTGGCTGTTCGCCCAGATGTAACTGTTCTGCTTGCCTTGTTCTGATGACGCGAACTTGCTGTGATAGTGCTGGAGCGTTCCCCACGGTTCGCGGCTGCTTCCGCAATGGACGATGATCCATGCATCAGCATTTCCTGCACGAACGGTGTCGAAGAATGGCTGCGTGTCAGGATCGAAAAGCTTGAACGTGACGTCGAAACCGCCATCGCGCAACTGCTTTTCCACCACCGGACCCATCGGCTTGAGCCAGCCAGGAACGAGCAACTGGAAGGTCAATTTCTTGCCGTCCTTGGTCCAGTTCGCGCCTTCCTTTTTGTAGCCTGCGGCGGCCATCTCGGAAGCGATGACTTCGGCGGACGGATTGTCCGGCTTGTACTTGTCAATCAGCGGTTGCATCATCTTGGTGTAAGGAGCGAGGCCACCGTACGTGGAGAACGGAAGCACCAGCGGGACTGTTGAACCTTCGTAGGCTAGGTCAACGATTTTTGCACGATTGATCGACGCCTGAACCGCGCGCCGCACGTGGACGTCTGCCATTGGGCCGTACTTGGTGTTCAAGCCAAGCGTGTACATGCAGGCGTCCGGTGCACCCCATGCCGGGCCTTTGGTACTCCAGCTGATAATGTCCTTGTTCTTTGCGCGCGCCGCTTCGAATACACCCGGCTGCATGATGTTGCCGGCGTCGAATTCGTTGTTGATCTCGCGCGCCACTGCAGTGTCGCCCGCTCCGGGAGGAATAGCCGAGACGCGCAGCGGCTTCGGCAGCTTCTGGAACCCGGACTTGGCTGCCCACCAATTGTCGTTCCGGTCAAAGTCCTGTCGCTGCCCGGTGGCCGCNNGGCAGGATCGGAATGTGTATTTCGGAGTTCTCGACAAAGTAGAAGTAGAAGAACCGAACATTTGGCTTGTTAAGATTGATTGTGAAGTTTTGGTCGTCCTTGACCGCAACATCTTTCACCCACTCCTTGATGTCTGATGCAAAGACCAGTTCTGGCGTGTCGCGCAGCAACTCAAGGGTGTATTTCACATCGCCAGACGTGAACGGCTTGCCGTCATTCCATTCGACGCCCTTGCGGATCTTTACATCGACGCTCTTGAAGTCGGGAGCTACCTTGTAGCTTTCCGCAAGCCACGGAATCTCAGAACCATCATTGTGGTTGTAGAGATACAGGAATTCGTACATAGTTAAATTAAGTAGACCGCGTACACGCCCGAGACCACCGAGTGAATACGGGTTGATGTTGTCGGGATCGGTGATTTCCGTCGCGCCCGCGCCGAATCCGCCCAGGACGAAGGTGTCCTTGCGTGCGACGACCTTTGGGGCACCTCCGGCCGCCGGGGCCGCTGCTGGCGCTGCTGCCTTGGTTGGCTCCGCAGCCTTCGCTGGTTCAGGCGCCTTGGTCGGATCTGGTGCCTTCGTGGCTGCCGCGCCCGCCGGTGCCGCCGGTGCAGGTGTCTTGGCTGGTTCAGCAGCGCCGGAACTGCACGCGGCGGCGATCAGGGCAACGCTGGACCCGAGGCCCACGTTGACTGCCCGTCGAGACATGCTGCTGAAGCGGGACGTCGGCGCACCAGTGGTGTCGCCGGGTCCAACGCGCTCAATTGGAGCGCTGGGCTGGTCCGTCATTTCAATCTCCCCCGGAAAACGCTCAAAATCCCCCAACACGTGTTTGACACGTGGACTGTCGTCTACACCGAATGCAAACCTCCAACACAGTCTTCGGCATGCTAGCATGCGACGCCAGACTGTCAAGGGCTAATCAACGCCAAATGCCCTGCATAGCGGATGGAACTTGATCAATTAGGGTTTAGTTTCTAAATTGATCACGCATAGGTGCGGGCAAAGTCCAAGGTCCGGTGTGTTTTGCCGGCATACGGATCGATGGCGACGTTTCGCGCCTGGCGGGTTCTGGGGGGAACAACGTGACAATAGGCTTCCTGCTTCGGCGCCTCGGAATCTTCTGCCTGATCGTCTTCGTGGCTGCGACGATCAATTTCATGGTTCCGCGCCTCCGGCCAACGAATCCGATCGAAAGCCGGCTCTACGAATTGGCTGCCCAAGGAGGGGTGCGTGTCGGGCAGATCAAGGAAATGGTCAGGATCTACAACGAGAAATTCGGGTTTGACAAGCCACTTTATGTGCAGTATGCAAACTACTGGATAGATCTCGCACGGGGTGATATGGGCACTTCAATATCGTTTTACCCGGCTTCAGTCCGTGCAGAAATCATGCGGGCAGCACCATGGACCATCGGTCTCTTGACAGTCGCGACCCTGCTTTCCTTCGGAGTGGGGTCAATCCTTGGCGCGCTTATGGCATGGCCCAAGGTTGGAACATACGTTTCGTTCCTGGTTCCCATATTCATGACACTTTCGGCAATACCGTACTACCTGCTTGGGATCGTGATGATCTATACCTTTGCGCTGGTATGGCCGATTTTGCCGACCTCGGCGGCCTACTCGTCCGGGAAGAACCTGGAGTGGTCTCTGGACATGATCCTGGACATTGCGAAGCATGCGGTGCTTCCCGCCGGTTCGATCATCCTTACGGGGATTGGTGGTTGGGGATTGGGAATGCGCGCGATGATGGTCACAATCATGGGCGAGGACTACATGAACATGGCCGAGAGCAAGGGACTTCGTCCCCGCACGATTTTCTTTCGCTACGCCCTCCGGAACGCAGTCCTGCCCCAAGTGACATCGCTCGCAATCTCCCTTGCGCACATCATGTCGGGTGCTGTCGTCGTTGAGGTGATATTTGCCTACCCAGGGGTTGGATACCTGCTCTTCCGGGCAATTTCTGGTAACGACTACTTTCTGATCCAGGGAATCGTGTTATTCATTATTATTTCCATAGGTATTGCTCTACTCACACTCGATCTTCTATATCCGCTGATTGATCCGCGCATCCGGTATGGCAAGAATTAATAGTCACCATGGAGCAAGCCAATTCTTGTTTCAGAGAGTACAGGACATGATGCGATTGATCGCCGATAACAAACACCTTTCCTTCGGGACGGCCATCATCGTGTTGTTGTTGTTTTTCAGCATGGGTGGCGGGGTCGTCGTCACACGCGACATGGCCGATGTCGGTGCCGGTCGTCCGTCGAAGCCTCCGACACTTGACCACTTGCTAGGAACTGACCAGCAAGGTCGTGACGTCCTTGCAGACCTGATGTTCGGGACGCCTGCGAGCCTCAAGATCGGATTGATCGCAGGGGTGCTTGGCGTCTTCGTCGGAACGATCCTCGGTCTCGTTGCGGGCTACTTCGGCGGGTTCGTGGATGCCTCGATCAGGCTGGTGACCGACGTCTTCCTGACCATTCCATCATTGTTGATCCTGGTGGTCGTTGCTTCTCTCATCCGGGTCGTATCGGTCGAGGAGATGGCGCTCTTGATCGCCGCGCTCTCTTGGATGTGGCCGACGCGAGCCGTGCGCGCCCAGTCGCTCACCATTCGTGAACGCATGTACGTACAGGTCGCCCGGTTCAG
>DDYL01000127.1:4405-6930 GCA_002347925.1 Chloroflexi bacterium UBA2235
AAGCCATTGGCGCATCATCGTCTTCGAGTTGCTCCCCAACTTGCTTCCCTACATCGCGGCGAGTTTGGTCGGGACCATATCCGGGGCAATCCTGGTTTCGATTGGTCTCTCCACGCTTGGACTTGGCCCGCAGAACGAACCGTCGCTTGGCCTGACGATTTACTGGGCCATCTACTACGGCGCGCTGATCCGGCAGTTGTGGTGGTGGTTCATGCCGCCTATTTTCATCATCGTCTTGCTTTTTATGGGACTGTTCCTGATTTCTTCAGGACTTGATCGGATTGCGAATCCCCGCCTTCGGACAACTATTTGATGGTGAAGTCCATACGCCTTGGGACCGAATGGCGCAAATCAGAGTTCTGTGTACTGGCTAATGTGCAAAGCACGATGATGCCCACGAGGTTGTCCCCTTCGTGGCTGCAGACCTTGTAGGAGACCACGGCAATGTCAGCGGTACTTCAGGTTCGTGATCTCGAGGTCGCCTATCACACCTCAGCCGGTCCGGTTCGCGCCGTGAATGGTGTCTCGTTCGAACTTGAACCGGGCGAACGGCTTGGCCTGGTCGGTGAATCGGGGTCGGGGAAATCTACGATTGCCCTTGCACTTCTTCGCATGATCCGTCCACCCGGAAAGATCGAAGGCGGCGAGGTCGTCTTGGATGGCACGTCGCTGTTGCCGCTTTCCGACGAGGAGATGCGTCGGATGCGCCTGGCGAGCATCGCGATGATCGCGCAGGGCGCGATGAATTCACTGAATCCAGTCGCGCGAGTTCGGGCCCAGATTGCGGATTGCTTTCGGGACCATGACGTTCAACTTTCAAACCGGGAACTGGATGAACGCATCTCGTCCTTGCTGGAACGCGTAGGCCTCCAGCCTTCCGTGGCGAACATGTATCCCCACGAGCTCAGTGGTGGCATGAAGCAGCGGGTTTGCATCGCAATTGCCATCTGCCTGTCCCCCAAGGTCATCATTGCGGATGAGCCGACGAGTGCCCTTGACGTGGTGGTTCAGCGGCAAGTGATGGACACCTTACAGGTGGTCCAGACCGACATAGGGGCGTCAATCATTCTCATCGGGCATGACATGGGCTTGATGGCGCAGGTGGTCAACCGGCTTGGAGTGATGTACGCCGGCGACCTTGTGGAAATTGCTGCTGTATCCGACATGTTCGGAGACCCCTTGCACCCATACACGCAGTTGTTGATCGGGAGTTTGCCGTCACTGTCGAGCAAGCGCCTAATGCGGGCGATACCTGGCCTTCCGCCATCGCTTCTGAACCGCCCGGCAGGTTGCCCATTCCGGGCGCGTTGCCCACACGTCATGTCCCGATGCGAGACCGAGAACCCGGCTTTGCGTCAAGTGCGCCCGAACCATCAGGTGGCGTGCCACCTTTATGACAGTTGATTGATCGACAACCCGGGAACTTCCCAAGCCGACTCAACGCCCCCGCTGGTGGCGTGCCTAGACAACAAAGGTGGAGACATCGTGGCTGCATTGCTGGAAGCCCGTCGTGTCACGAAGGCGTTTGGTGGAGGCGTGTTTAGCAAGTCCAAGGTGAATGTGGCCCTCGAGGACTTCTCGATGACCATCCAGGATTCGCCACCGTCAATCACGGCGATTGTCGGGGAGAGTGGCAGTGGCAAGACCACGTTCGCCCGCACAATTCTTGGAATGACCCCGCCAACCAGCGGTGAAGTGCTTTACCGAGGTACTGACCTGCGTCGCCTAGACGGTGACCAGCGTCGTCAGTTCCTGCGGGATGTTCAGGTCATCTTTCAGGATCCCTACGAGGTCTACAACCCCTTCTATAAGGTTGATCATGTTCTTGAGGTGCCGGTGGCAAACTTCAAGCTCGCACCATCGAAGGAGAAGGCGCGTGCGTTGATCGAGGAAGCCCTCCAAGCCGTCGGGCTACGTCCTGATGAAACGCTTGGGCGGTATCCACACCAGTTGAGCGGTGGTCAGAGGCAGCGCCTGATGGTTGCGCGCGCGATGATCATGAGGCCTCGACTGATCATTGCGGATGAGCCAGTCTCGATGGTTGACGCATCGCTCCGCGCAACGATCCTTGACAGTCTCCGCGACCTGAACGAAAAACTTGGAGTGTCGATCATCTATATCACCCATGATTTGACGACCGCCTACCAACTTAGCGAGAACATTGTCGTCTTGTATCGAGGTTCGATCGCCGAGGTTGGTGACGTCGAACGCGTGGTGAACGCCCCTGAACATCCTTATACCCGGCTGCTCATCAGTTCGATACCGCTCCCAGACCTAGGGCGTCCGTGGGAGAAGGAGCGGGTGATCCCTGAACACGCCGGCGGGCGAATGACCGGCAGATCGTCATGCCAGTTCGTGGACCGTTGCCCCTCGGCGATGGAAGTCTGTCGTGAGAAGGCGCCACCGTTATTCCAGACGGAGGACCATCGTGCCGCCGCGTGCTTCCTCTATCATGACCGGCCGGAACTCGGTCTCGGGGATGTCCACCAGGTATTTGCCGCCAAGTCATCCGTGCCGATTGAAGC
>DDYL01000085.1:0-582 GCA_002347925.1 Chloroflexi bacterium UBA2235
GGATTGCCATGCCGGAAAACGGATGATGGCAAGACCATTACGCCTGCTTCCTGAACGGCGTTCTCTGCAAATTCGTCGACACTGCCTTCACCTAACCACTGCGGGAACCCAACTGACCCTCCCGTGGGGCGCACCCAGCGAAACAGCGGTTCATGATCTGACATGAACGCTTCCCAAAGTTTGAGATTTGCACTGACAATCGCTTTTTGGCCTGACACGATGCTGGACCAATTTGTCAGTGCAATTATTGCCAAGATTTCCGCCGGCGCACTGGCGCAGATTGTGGTGTAGTCCTTGTACGTTTCAAGTGAGCGCAAGATCGCTGCGTCGCGCGTGGCAATCCATCCGATCCTCACTCCGGCTAACCCAAACGCCTTGCTGACTGACCCGAGGCTGATAGCTCTCGGAGACGAAGCTGCGCCGGCATTCAGAGGCACGACGTCACCGTGTTCGAGGAGGCGGTACACCTCATCGGCGAAGAGGATGGCCCCGGAGTCCTCGACCGTTTTTACGATCGTCCTCCATGTGTCGTGGTCCGGCATCGATCCGGTTGGATTATGAGGCGCATTGATGATGACCAGT
>DDYL01000085.1:706-3833 GCA_002347925.1 Chloroflexi bacterium UBA2235
TCGTCGGATGCAGTCTGGGTGTAAAGGTCTGCGATCGCCTGGCGCAAAAGAGGGTGACCGGTACTTTCCGTGTAGCCGAGAGATAGGTTGGCCCAAGCGTCGCTCAACTCCGGTGACGCAAGGCGGAGAAGTTCGGACATTGCAAGTGGTTCGGTGTCCGACGCCGAAAGTAGGAATGGCGCGGTGAACTCCCACCGCGCGAAATAGCGTTCAAGTTCGAATGGGTTCATCATCGGCATGAGTATTGCAAGACCGGTTGGCGTGAACCCGATTGACCAGTGGCCTCCAACGGTGCGCAGCTATAGGTTGGCAATCTCGGTTGGGTCGGTTCGCGAGTCAACCCCGGCGACTGGAACCGTGCGGGGGTCGGGCTTGTCGCTGGCATCCAGATTCGGAAGATCAGGTCCACCCGCGCGACGGCATGCATTCGGTGGCGATATCCTCGACGGAGTCGGGCACACCACTGCAGGAGAAGGCGAACAACCAATGTCGAACCTGAGGCAGTCGAACAGCGTGAATGCCGGGGTCGGGTCTTCATGGAGGATTGTCACGGGTGCTTTGCTGCAAGAGTCGAACAGTTTTTCGCCTGTGCCCACCGATCTTGCATACTTCGAAACGGGTACTTTCCGGACTGGCCCAGAGTCCTTGCGCCGTGCAGCGGGGACTGGCAGTGAGTTGGGCGGCTTCATAGATGAGGCAGAGGCATGGGGGGTGTCACTCATCCCGACGGTGCACGCGTGCGCGGCGACCGGTGGGCCAATTCTTCCAACGGATCGTGACGTCCTGTTTGCGTCATATTTTGCACGCTTGGAGGCTGCGCTACGCGGTGGTCCTGTAGACGGTGTCCTCCTTTCCTTGCACGGATCCTGGGTCGCTGCCGACGACGAGGATCTCGATGGTCGGCTTTTGGAGGAGACACGTCGGCGTGTTGGTCCGTCCGCTGTCGTGGTGTGCACCCTGGACTTGCACGCGAATATCACGTCGCGTATGGCCACCAATGCCGACGCATTGGTTGGTTACGCGAGTTATCCGCATTTGGACATGCGTGAAACTGGGGTCAGGGGCGCCAGACTGCTTTTTGGTGCACTTTCGGGGGGCCCCCGCCCTCGCACAGTGTTCAGAAAACTGCCGCTCGTGGTGCCACCAGAGAACTCTCAAACGACTGGCGGGCCGGTTGCCGTGGCGAAAGCTGCTGAGGCGAAGGTTGGCAAGCTGCCGGGAGTGCTCTCGACTTCGCTCTTCACCGTTCAACCGTGGCTTGATGTCAGCGACCTTGGTTGCAGTTGTGTCGTGGTTCTGGACCGTTCGGCCACCGCAGTTGAGCTTGCGGGAGCAAGTGACGGAATGACCAGCGTACTCCAGGCCCTTTGGGACGTCCGTGATGAGGTTCGAGTGGATCTTGTTGACCCTGGGGTTGCCGTTCGCGAGGCAATTCGGGGGAATTCGGCGTCGGTGATCACCAATTCGCGCAACGCGAGTGGCACGGGTCCTGTCTTGCTGGTCGATTCTGCGGATAGCCCATCTGCTGGCGCGTGTGGAGACTCATCCACACTCCTCCGAGCAATCATTGACGCCGCTCCAAGCCGCGAGACAAGGGTCCTACTCACGCTTGTTGATCCGCAAGCAGCACGCGTTGGGCGATCGCAAGATGGGTCACGTGTCACGGTTGATCTCGGTGGTTCGTTCGATCACGCACTGTTCGAGAAGGTTCGGTTCGGCGGTATCGCACGACATGTCGAAGACACGACCGTTCGGTTTGGCGCCGGCGTCGGGGATGGGCTGACCGCCGAACTCGGTGATGTGACCGTTATTGAAGGGGACGACGGACCTGACAGTGCCCCCGGATTGTCGGTCATGGTGATGTCTCGTCCGGTAGCGTGCTATGACCCGGAAATCTACCGGGTTGCGGGATTGTCTCCCGAAAATGCTTCGGTTGTAGTGGTTAAATCTGCGACAAATTTCCGGTGGACGTACGGACCGATCGCTCGGGGCTGGATCTATGTGGACACACCAGGCGCGGCTACTCCCAATCTAAAGTCGCTGCCGTTCACGCGCATTTCTCGACCCCGTTCACCTTGGGATGAGATTTCTGAGCCGTTGCCGAGCGACCATGACGCGTTTGGGGACGCCCATAAGCGCGCGTACGCCCGGGCCAACGGATCCTTGCCTGGCGGGGTTACCGCGGGCGCGCGGGCGAATGCGTCTCTCGGATTTCCGTTCTACGTGTCGCGGGCATCCGGATCTACGGTGTTCGATATCGGGCACCGGCCCTACATCGACCTTGTCACGTCGAATGGTGCCGCGCTCGTCGGGCACGGGCACCCCCGAATTAACGAGGCGGTCACCCAAGCACTGAACGAAGGAATGGCGTGCGCGTACGACGGGCCGGCGCAGATTGAACTTGCTGAAAGATTGTGCGACGCAATCCCGTCATTTGAGCGCGTGCGATTCACGACGTCAGGTACTGAGGCGACGTTCTACGCCATCAGGTTGGCAAGGGCGGCTACCGGACGAACCCGAATCATTAAGTTCGAAGGTCACTTTCACGGCTATAACAACCCACTTGCATTTAGCATGTGGCCGTCACCCGATCCTGCTATCAGTGGTCCCCTTGGGTCACCGCGCGCAATGCCTGAGACAAGTGGCCTGCCACCGTCCTCGTTTGCCGAGGTCACTGTCGTCCCCTTTAACGAGCCCGAAATACTTCTCAAGACCCTCGACGTGATCGGCCACGAAACGGCCGCTGTGATTCTTGAGCCGATCAACTACGATGCCGGATGCGTCGTTCCCGATCCGGGGTACTTGGAACTCGTTCGACGCGAAACTGAAAAACGGGGCATCGTCCTGATATTTGACGAAATCCTGTCGGGCTTTCGCACTGGCGTCTCAGGTGCGCAAGGGTACTTCGGTGTTACTCCGGACTTGAGCACGGTTGGCAAGGCCTTGGGAGGTGGGGTGCCTCTCTCGGCCTTTGGAGGTCGTGCGGACCTCATGTCGGTGCTGTCGCCAACTGGACCCGCGATCCATACCGGGACGTACAACGCACACTTGATCCCGGTCCGTGCCGGGATTGCGTTCCTCGATGTCATTTCTGATCCCGACTTCTACCCTGAAGTTCTCAGATTGA
>DDYL01000085.1:3897-6639 GCA_002347925.1 Chloroflexi bacterium UBA2235
TGGGAGCCAGGTTCGCGATGTACTTTGGCCTGGAGCCGGATGTGCAGGTCACTCGGTATCGCCATGCAGCCACTTACGATCGCATTCTCCACCGAGCTTGGGCGAAGGAAATGGTGAAGAGAGGCGTCTACACAACGCCAGTTTGGCACCACGGGATAAGCGCCGCGCACTCCGAGAGTGACATCTTGGAGATTGCCTCAAGGGCCTTTGACTCGGCGAGGGCTGTCATGGGTTCGAAAGTCGCGCAGTCCAATTGAAGTCTGGCTACAGGCCCGATACCACTCGAAGTCCAGGGATCACTCCTGACGCCATGTCGATAATTGCGTTCGCGACCACGGACGCTGAGACCGCATCAGACAGGGTTACGAGCCACGTGAAGTGCCGAAAAGGAAGCACAACGATCGCGCCGATGATCGCTCCGCGCGCAAAACCAGGCACGGCCCCGAGCAGGGTGTCGACTGACCCAAGGACAGGAAGTCGGCCTCCAGTCGACCGCCACACCGATGTGACGACCATGGTGACGACCGATGCCGCCATCCTGACCACCGCAAACGCCACTACGAACGCTACGGTGTCGGCCACGGGTCCCACAAGGAACCATGCGCCCGCGTCGCGGACCGGTTCGATCAGGCGGGTGTACTCACTTGCCGCTATAACGACGCTCGCGCCGAGGGCAATCATCCCTAGAAGCGCGGCGATAAATCCTCGGCGCATGCCCCCGATTGTGGTGTAAAGCAGCCATGTCAGAAGTGTCACGTCCACGGCATTCAGGGTTCGCAAACCGTCAACGACTTGGATGAAAGCCGGGAAGCCGCTTTGACTGCCGTCCATGAATGCTCTCGCCCAAACCGATCAGCAACGCTCGCAGGAGCAACGTTCCCGAACCACCCCCGGATGCTGCGTCAGGATGGGTCAGCCATTGGTGAGCAGGTAAGAAAGGTACTCGATCTCGATAGAAAGGTCTACTCTCGAGAGGTGTACCCCGGCGGGCACGCGCACTTTAACCGGCGCAAAATTCAGGATCCCCTTGATGCCGGCGGCGACCATGACATCAACGACAGTTTGCGCTTCGTTTCCTGGAACCGCGACGATGGCCATGCTGATGTTTTCGTCGCGGACGGCAACCGGAAGGTCTTCCATTGGTCGGATAATCAGGCTGCCGTACGCGCGCCCGTGTTTTGTGGGGTCTGCATCGAATGCGCCGGCAATCACAAATCCCTGGGCCGTGAAGTTTCGGTAGCTCAGCAGGGCAGTTCCCAGATTGCCAACACCCACAAGGGCGATACGCCACGGGTGGTTGATACCAAGGATGTTCTTCAGGCTTTCCTGCAATTCGCCAATGTCATACCCCACGCCGCGCTTTCCAAAATTGCCAAAGTACGCGAGATCGCGGCGCACCTGTGCAGCGGTGAAGCCTGTGAGGTCGGACATCCGGTCGGATGACAAGGGCTCAGCGTCACCCGTTGCTTCCAAAGTCCGGAGTACTCGGTAATAAGTTGACAATCGACGGACGGTCATCTCCGGAATGCGAGGCAACCGGGCGATATGGGGGATTGCCGGCACCGGGAGAGCCCGCGATTCTGGGCGACGGTTCGTCGAGGCATCCCAACCCGGATCCCCCGCCTCGTCGCGCTCATCGATCGGAACAGTCATTCGTTTCGGGTTCCTCCGGGCTGTTGCGGATCGATCATCGGTGTGTAGTGATGTGTTAGGGAACCGCTCTCACGGAGAATTGGCCAAAAGTGGCAGGTTCCTAATCCAAGAGGGTTAAGGGTGCCCATGGTCACCAAGGGTCAGCCGGGTAGTCGGCCCAGTGCTTTCTGGCCCTTTGTCAACACTGACTTAGATAAGCGTACCGTTTGGGCACGCCCTGACTGGACACGAGAACAGCTTAGAAAACGCGGCCGCCCAACGGCACATCGTCATCTGGATGGAGCAGGATCACACGACCAGTGTCATCCGGCACTCCCAGAACAAGTACCTCGCTCATGAACGGTCCGATCTGCCTCGGCGGAAAGTTGACTACCGCGATCACGAGTCTTCCTATGAGAGACGCCGGTTCGTAATGCGCGACTTGTGCACTCGATCGCTTTTCTCCCAATTCCCCGAAGTCAATCGTGAGGCGAAGTGCGGGTTTCCTCGCTTGGGGAAACGGTTCCGCGCCGACGATACGTCCAACCCGCATGTCAACCGAGGCAAATACGTTGTAGGTGGTCTGAGGTTCGCCTTGTGCAGTTGTCATGCGCGCGCTTCCCGATCCGATGTATCTGAAGATTAGCGGGCGAAAAACAGCGTTCTTGCCTGGTCAATTGCCGTCCGCGGATCCATGCCATCCCGCACCACCGCACGACGCACGGTTTCAATTGCGCCGAGCCAACGACGAGACCCTGCCTGGAATGGCCAGACGTGCGCGTGCCGGAGTTGCTCTAGCGCATGGTCGTTAGCCTCATCGATGATCTTGATTCCTGAGCGGTAATTCTGGGTCATGAACCTGTCGAGGGCGAGACGGCCTGAAAACGGAGGAAACCACCTGCGCGGTCCACCTGGGAGGTCTGATGGTTTCCGTGACCTTGAACCGGGGTCCGAAACCGCTGGAAGCTGAGAAGCAACTCCTCGCGCGCTTGCGTATGCCGCATCTTCGCCCGTCAGATATTTGAGCAAGTCCCATCCGTCATCGGAACCGCCCCGGAGCATGGAATAGCCCCATACGTCAGCCCAACCGATAACGCTGGAACCATCATC
>DDYL01000085.1:6676-18227 GCA_002347925.1 Chloroflexi bacterium UBA2235
CAAATGCTCGCCTTACCGGAGATGAACGGATGCCGGGACATGTCATCGGGCAAGATGCCGGCCAGTCCTTGCACTGAGGATGAAATGCCAGTCCGCGACACCGACGGCCATGAAATATTCCGGTAGGGCAATTGCGATCCAAGTTCGCGGGCGATAGACGCAATCCATGAAAAGGCCTCAGTTGAAGCCCGTTTGAGGGATTCTTGGCGTGGCAGTTCTGTCGGGATCGGAACGGTCAGATCCGGCGCGCCCGACTGCCACGCCAAGACGATGCCCGTAAGAGATTCGTGACCAGGATCAAACGAAACCCTAGAACGGGCTGCAGGCGCACCTTCCAAGCTAATTGCGGTTCTGCGGAGAGCTTCCCACGTGATCGCGGGGCGTTCAAAGTCGAATCCTGTGCGTCGGTAGTCAAGTCCTGCCTCGGAGAAATGGTCAGTACGAAAGTAGAGCTGCCTACCCTCGATTTCCTCGGGTAAGGCTAAAAGGCCGATGTCCGGAGATATTCCTGACCGGAGTGCCTGTGGCATGAAGGCCTTCAGATCAACGCGGTCCCGCTTGACGAGGTCGTCCAGGGTTCTTAGTCGTCCGCCTAGGTGGAGGTCCGCGATATCGATGTGTGGTGTCCAAATGACGTCGATTGGCGCCCCGCTTGCCAGGACGCGCTCGAGAGCCGACGTTCGGGCGGTATCGTCGGCGGTCCAACTGTTCGGACCGTCCGGAATCGGAACGGTTTCAATAGTGACGCCCGGACGCAACGCTTCGCCGCGCAACTGCTGAAGTTCGAGGGCTCGCTCAATTCGCGTTGCATGCGCTACGTCATTCGGCATGGCGACCCGCACAGTCACATCCGAACGCCGGTCAGGACGAGACTCTGAGGCGCACGAGCTTACAACCGACCCCAGCCAAGCAAGACTCGGGGCTCCAAGTATGGTCCTGCGGGTATGCTGTTTCATCAATTGAGTAGTTGGTTTTGGATCGAGGTACCGGGGCAGGTTGGGGGCGGGTCCTGGGTTCGACCTCTGGAACGATCGACTTCAACTCGCGCAGGGCTCAGTCGTTCAATGCAACGGCTAAAGAGTAAGGGCGTTTGCAAAAGCAAGAGTGTCCGTCAGGGCGGAACGTAGTGGCCACCGGCGAGTAGACACTCTAAGTGCCCCGTGATTTGCAGTTTGCGTTGCGTAGAAACCGCTTTGCCACTGAACCGAACTTCGTGATTCGGTATGATGGCAATACCGGGTAAGGAGGCCTCCTGGAATGTTCGGCAGTTTGGGATCCACGGAACTCATCGTCATTGTTGTGCTGGTGCTCATCGTCTTTGGTGCCGGGAAGTTGCCAAGCGTGATGAAAGATCTCGGCAAAGGTGTTTCGGAGTTCAAGAAGGCGCAACAGACCGATGGTGATCCGGTTGTGAGCGCCGCCGGTACGACGGCTGCGGTCGCGCCGGTTTCGCCTCAAACGGCCGTGGCTCAGCCCGCTCCTGTCACGTCGCAACCGGTTGCGGCACGAACGGTGGATTCCGCGCCCCGCGCCTGAACCACTTTGCCGCAGGCAGTCTTCAAGCGCAGAGATAGAGTTGGGCCACCGGACAGTTTCGGTGGCCCTTGTTTGGTTTGGGGTGGCGGTGTAAGCCTCGACTATCCGGTGACCCAGTGGTCGATGGCACGCGAATACGTCACGACCTCGCCATCGCGGAAGTACAACTCAATCTCTTCCGCGGCAGTCTCAGGAGCATCGGAGGCGTGGATCAGGTTTCGGAGACCTTCAACTGCAAAGTCTCCTCTGATCGTTCCTCCTACCGCTTCATTGGGCCGCGTCTTGCCGATCATTGAACGAACGATTTCAATGACCTTGGGACCTTCGAGCACGGCGACGACCACCGGACCAGATGTGATGTACGCCACGAGCTCGTCATAGAAGAATTTGCCGACATGGACGGCGTAGTGCCGTTCGGCAAGCTCGCGATCAATCTGCATGAATTTGAGGGCAGCTATTTTGAGTCCTCGACGCTCAAATCGTCCGAGGATTTCAGACACTAGGCCTCGTTGGACCCCGTCCGGTTTGACAATGATCAGTGTGCGTTCAGCTGACAACGAAGTTCTCCTAATTGCTCAATCGCCCGCAACTTGGTTGCGCAAGCGCGCATGACCACCAGATGTCACAAGCACAGGGGTTGTACCGTCTCCAGCCGCTCTAGGGCGAGGACCGGGGGAGTTTCCGCAATTCAAGTCTGATCAGGCCGAGGTTGGCCTTTGCCTCAGTGACCACGACAGCACCAATGTCTTCGCCGAGTGATCTGGCAACAATTGATCCGTTCAAGCCTTCGATCATCGCCTCACTCAGCGCGCCGACA
Organism: Chloroflexi bacterium UBA2235; assembly: GCA_002347925.1. Classification (GTDB taxonomy): domain Bacteria; phylum Chloroflexota; class UBA11872; order UBA12225; family UBA12225; genus UBA12225. The sequence continues at coordinate 9,030 of DDYL01000085.1, forward strand.
CCGGTCCCCTCACTCGCTTGGCCGAGGGCGCCTACGAGTGCTGACAAGAGGCTCAATTGCGATGCCTCAAGGTCTCCCAAACCTGCCACTGACGTCAAGGGGGTTAGCAGATGTGCCGACCGAACCCCTGGTAGGCGCCGCACCGTCGCGAGCACGTTCTCGTCCATTGTTCAGTCTCCGATGTAGCGACGCGATAATTGAATTTGTTGTCTGCTGAACCAGTTGATTCGCTTGAGCGAAAAACTACCGACGTCCCGTACCTGCTTCGGCTCGAATTCGGGAAATGGCGATGGCGTAGAGACGAATTGCCTCGGTGAAGTTCCGTTGCTGTGACGCAAGTGCGCCGGCCTCTCGCAGGTCTCTGATCGTTAGCCCGTCTATATCAGTGATTGCAACGGCCTTTTTGATCCCTACGTTTTGGTCGTTAATGATCAATGCCTGCTCAACCTGAAGGACGTTCGCCTGGCTTGCGGTGACCGGAACCAACGTTGGGGACCGATCGGGATGCTCTAGGTCCACGGTTGACCCCGGTGGTGGGGTCCCCAGAGTGGGAGCCGCCACACTCTCCGGAATGTCAAGGGGAGGGCTTGGTGCCGGGACTTGCACTGGCGCGATTGTGTCCCCCGAGGTCTCAGACTCGTGCTGGTCAGATGTCGCGGAGATCACACTGCCGATCACCGGTGCGTTGTCGGGTTCGGCAGTGTTCTCCGGTGCACTCACGCTAGGCATCCCTGCCTGGTTCGGCAAAGTTGGAGGAGGTGATTCAGTTGGCGCGTCATCGTTTGAGGTTGTTGCTTGACTTGGCGCTGCAGGTTCGGAAGTCTTGGTGCCGTCACCGGCAGAGACCAACCCTACTGATAGTGCCGAGGTCTCTTGCACGCTCGTAGGTGTTGCCGAATCTTCGGACACGGATTCTGCAACGGGGGTATCAACAGATACGGCATGGCCCGACATCGAAGCAGGTTTAGACTGTTCGGGTGCGGGCGCTGGTAACGCCGGGACATTCGGGATAGGCAATGCAACTGCGCCCGCTTGGAGCACCGGTTCCGACCCTGGAGACGCTGCAACCCCTGTGGACACCTCGGCAATCGCCGGGGCGTCGTCTTTTTCGAGAGCCAGTTCCGCTGGAGCAGGAGCTTCGTCACCGAAACTTGGCAACTTTTCGATAAGCGGCGCGCGAAGCGCCATGATGGCATTCCCGTCCGAAGCCAACGATTCGGTTGAGGGTGGATCAGGGACGTCCTCGGCTTTCTTCATCACCGATCTGGCTTGCGAGTTGCCCATCACCACGGGCCAGGACCCTGTCGCCGAACGGACAGTCGACCAAGAGCCGTTGACCGGTTGATCGTCAAACAGCGGGGGTATGTCCCTGCCCATGAATAGCGAAGAGGCAATCCGGTCGAATGGATCAGCTTCTCGCGTCCGCTCAATTTGCTGTCGCGGGTCCCGGGAAACGACCCGCCGATGAAGGGCGACCAGTAGGTTTGCCACTACGCAGAACGGGAATTTCTCGAGAATTGACGCCGCAATGCTGTGGGCGATTTCCGTCTCACCAGACCTCCACCATGCTTCGGCAAGCAGGAGTTGCACATCGGTACGTGACTTGTCCTGTGTAAGCGCGGTCACCGCTTCCAGCATTGCGTGTTCGAAAAGACTGGAACGCAGGTGCGTACGGACGATCGATGCGTGTGTATGGGGGATTGGTCCATCAATCTGGCCCTCGATCCCATACGCCGCCGCCTGGCCTTCACTCGCTATTCGACGCTGGACCTCACGGAGCCTCGATGCGATTGTTTCGGTGCCCGGTTCGATTTCCCAAGCCCGGCGCCATGCGCGCAAGGCAACGGCAGGGCCTTCAAGGGCTTCCTCGACTTCGGCAACGCCAACCTGCGCCACGAGGTCACCCGGGTCGCCCTCGAGCGCAATGTCGAATGCCCGTCGCGCGTTGAAGTGATCCGACTGATTAAGATAGGCGATTCCCATCAGGCGGTGAATGTCTATGCCATGCGGGAATTGCTCAGCAGCTGGAATGGCAACGCTGACGGCTTCTGCCGCATTGTCCGACGCAAGCAGGTCTCGCACTTTCAGGCAAGCGGCGCCATATGACGCAACCGCCTCGGACCGTCCGGCCAGGATCCCCGAGCCAGGTAGACCAGCGTCCGGACCACTGGCAATTTGCCACCAAGCCATCGGCCGACGGCGACCACTCATCTCATTCACTGACCCCGCGGTTCATGGGTGTCACCGCGTCGAAACTCGCTCCATCATATGGCAGGACTTCTGACGTGCCCCAAACCCTAGAAGAGTAACGATGTTCATTGTGCGTCGGCACACTTGCGCCGTTCGTGGGCAGAATAGGCGTAGACCGTAACCCTGTGATCCGTTGGCCTGTCACGCCGGAACTCCTGCCTGGTCGAGATGCCTGATGGCCGTGCAAAACGCATGGTTGAGGATCAGGTGTCCGTCCTCGGCTTCCTCAATGGTCGCCGCCGGGACGGTCAGGTTGATCGATGCGATGGACAGAAGTTTGCCCCCGTCGAAACCGGTCAGTCCAATCACCGTGCAGCCAATGTCACGCGCGAACCGTGCCGCACGGAGAATGTTTTCGGAGTTTCCGCTGCCCGAGATGGCCACAAATACATCAATCGGGCGAAGGTGGGTCTTGACCCCCTCCAGGAACCCGTTTTCATAGCCCTCGTCGTTTGACCATGCCGAAAACAGCGCAATGTTGTCCGATAGACACACGGTTCGGAACCGACCCTGAACCGGGTGCATGGTGTTCTTGGCCAAATCAGCGGCAAAGTGTGAGGCGGTCGACGCGCTTCCGCCGTTTCCCGCAAAGACGACTGTGGCGTCCATGGCTCGCGCGTGGCGCAACGCGGCCACAGCATCATCGATGGCTTGTCCGGGAACTTTGATCATCGCTTGGTGGAGGGTTTGCAGGTACGACGTAACGACACCCCGTGCGGACGCAGACTCCACGGTCATCAATACTCTGTCCGTTGTCCAGTTCCGTGGACCGACCCGCGCAGTGCCGTCATTGAACTATCCCGGCGAGTTCCCGGGCGTACGACTTTGCTGCGCCGCCATCGTACTGCCGAAGTATGGTGAGTTTCTGGGCTTCGATGCTTCCCTCAGCGTGAATTGCAAGCACTTCCTGGTAGCCACCGAAGTCGCTTGACGTTAGGTCGGAAGCGAGGTTGAGAGCCTTTAGGCGGTGGACCGCATCAGTCCCAACCTTACCTACCATTGCTCGCCGAACCCAGTCCCCGAGCTCGGGATGGTCGAGGTCGGCCCCGGCTGGAGCCGTTACCAGTGTTCCGCCAGCGATGTCCTGAACCCTTGCCACCGCAACGTGATAGTTGGTCGCGAAGTGCATTTTTGCGATGTTGACGGTCAACGGGTCGGGGACGGCAGTCCCGTTTGAGTGGATCCTACAACGTGAAGCGGAAGCCTGGACCAGCGCCCGCAATGTCTCCGCGTACCCGATCAGCCACGAAAGTTTGTCGCGGACATGCCCTGCGCGTTCGACTCCATTCAACTCGGCGAGAAGCATTGCCGCTCCGACAAGGGCATCGACAAGCGGCAGCTTGTAACTGATCGCGGTAAAGCGGTGAAACTCGACGAAGGCGAGCGCGAGTGGACCAGCCCACTGCCACTCGCCGTTCATGAAAACCCGGTCCCACGGAACGAAGACGTCATCGAAAATCGTCAACGTCTCCATCATCTTGTGCTTGCTGCTTATCGGGTGGTCAAAGTCGTCGCGTTCCGATCCACCGTGAGGGCTCGCAATCAACGTGACACCGGGTGTGTTCACTGGAATTGCAAATGAGACGGCGTAGTCCGCGTCTGCTTCGGCCATTGCTCTGGTCGGCAACACGATGACTTCGTTGACGTTGGTCGTGCATGAAGTGTGGGTCTTCATACCCCTCACGACGATGCCATCGTCACGGCGAGCGACGATCCGCACGTATGCGTCCGGATTTCCGCGCGCTGCCAGTTCGCTAGGGCCGAGCGAACGATCACCCTTTACATCCGTTTGGGCGACCGCCAATGCCAAGTCCTGCGACGCACAGTGCTCATGGAAGGCCCGCACACGTTGCGAATAGTTGGTGCCAAGACGTGCGTCCATCTCACTCGAGACATTCCCGAGGGCAAATAACGCATCTGTGCCGATCTCCTTGATCAGGACAACAAGGGTGGCTCCAAGCCGCGTCGCAGTCTCGATAAGGAGACTTCGCTTCAGCAGGTCTTCGCCGCTGGTGGGGGTGGAAAAGTAGCGGCTACGCNNGGTGCCGTTTTTCTCAACTACCGCCAGTTCGGAATGATTTGGATCCTCAGCCATCTGGTAGTCGATGGAAGCGTGACCGACCGCCCTGCCGATTACCGGATGGGTTGTCACATCTGGAACGAGGGTACCCCGGTAGAAGACGCGACGCCCGTCACGCAGGCTCGATACATATTGTTCTGGCGTTCGGAGTGTCATGGGTACAGGGTACCGTGATTTTCGCTCCCACGACGCGTCGGCGAGCGCCGATCTGCATCAAGTTGCCATCGCCTGCCTAATTGCCCGGAGCAGGTCATTCACGTCCGGCACGAACGCATCGCGGAGAGGCTTCGCCATTGGCAGTGGGTGGTGTGGAGCCCCAACACGCACCGGAGGTGCCTCAAGGTCAAAGAAGCACGCCTCGGTGATTGCAGCCGTGATCTCAGCGCCAATCCCTCCCACTTTCCATGCCTCGTGGGCGACCACGATCCTAGACGTCCGCCGTACCGATGACGCGATGGTGTCAATGTCCAGGGGCGCCAGTGAAACGAGGTCGACAACTTCGACGTCGATTCCCTCCACGGCGAGGGTCTCAGCGGCCTCCAGCGCCTTATGCACCATCCAACCTGTAGATACAACGGTTACGTGTCGGCCAGCCCTGCGTATTGCCGCTTTCCCAAGCGACGCGGCCGTCGGGGAATTGTCAACTTCCTCGCGGACACCATGGTAGAGCCACATGTGTTCAAAGAAGATGACCGGGTTCGGATCACGGATTGCCGCAATCATTAGATTGCGTGCGTCGGTCGGGGTTGACGGCATGACGACCTTCAAACCCGGAACGTGCGCGAACCATGACTCATAGCACTGCGGGTGGCCTCTGTAGGGGCCATCACCGATACGTGTTCGGACGACGATGGAAACGTCGATGGCACCGGCGGTCATGTAGTGCAGGTTCGCCGCTTGAAGCACAATCTGGCTCATGCAAGTTGGCAGGAACTCGCCGAAGCTGATTTCGACAATTGGGCGCTTGCCAACCATTGCCGAACCGATTGCCGCACCCACCATGGCAGATTCGGAAATCGGCGTTTCGCGGATGCGACGGGGTCCGAACTCTTCAATCAGTCCCCGACTTCCACCCATGACGCCTCCCATCTTCCCGATATCCTGTCCCATCAGGAAGACCCGGTCGTCGGTGCGGAGCTCGTGGCGCATGCCCTCAACGAGTGCCTCGGCGAAACTCAAGCGAGCCATGGCTCACCCCTTTCGCCGCGAAGTGCTGACATTCCTTCTGACACGTCTGCGAACACTTCGTTAGCACCGATATCCTCAAGGCGTGCATCGGGACATGCCTTTGCAACGGTCACCGCAGCGTCCACTGCCTGGCGAACCTCGTCCCACATCGAATCGACGTCGTGCTGTGTAAGGTCTCCGGACGTGACCAATTCGGAGACGGCCCTCGGTATCGGGTCTTTGTCGCGCCACGCATCCTGAACTTCGGGAAGCCGATAGCCACCCGGGTCTGAAGCCCAATGCCCCCCAAGTCGATAAGTCCGGGCTTCGATCAGTGTTGGTCCCTCTCCGCTGCGTGCCCGCGCAACTGCATCGCGGACTGCGGAATGGACAGCAAATACATCGTTGCCGTCAACGGTGAGGCCGGGCATGCCGTACCCGCTCGCTCGAACCGAGATTTGCTCGATCGGGAGCACTTCAGAAGCGTGCAGCGAGATGCTGTACTGATTGTGCTGGCAAACATAGACAATCGGGAGTTTCCAGACACTAGCAAGGTTGAGGGCTTCGTGAAAGTCCCCCCGATTTGTGGTGCCGTCACCAAACGAACACACCGTGACCCGGTCGGATCCCTCGTATGAAAATCCCAATGCACACCCGGTCGCAACGCCGATTGTCGTTCCGAGGTCGCCAGCAACCCATGGAACAATGCCCATCGCCGCCGGGCCGGTGAACCCAAGTGCCCGGCCTCGCGCATAGCCGTTTGCCTTGCCCAATGCCTGGCCGACCAAACGGCTGAGATCTGCCCCGCGAAGGGCGTACGCCAGGAACGGTCCCCGGTAGTGTGGCGCCATGGTGTCATCGTCACGAAGACCGAAGAATGCGCCTGCGATCACCCCTTCCTCACCTTCAGCCGGAAACCAGCGCGGGTTGAGTTCACAACAGGCGCTTTCAAGCGTCCTTGAAAGCATCATTGCCTTCAAGAGGCCGATGCGGACGGACGGATCAAGGTCGGCACCTTCTCCAGTTCCGGGACCATTGGGCCGGGACATGTCTTGGTGATCTCCTTGACGCTTGAACTGATGGACTGATCCCATTGCTTCCGATGGTAGCCGGGTCGTCCTGAATCGTCCACCTGCCTTGCGTTACCAACCGCGAGGTCCGCGACCCCTCATTCTATTGAGAGGGGGTTACTCGCACCGTTGTTGAAACATTGTCCGGACGGCCGATCTGCTGAAGCACCCTGCATTGAAGCCGAACGCCAAACAGATGGTCCAGTAGTTGCACCTGCCAAAAACGAGATGGCGGTCTACCAGCCGTTTGCAGCCACGATTGCACTGCCCGAATTCGACAATCGCACTGGCTGACCTGCCAGACCCGGCTGTCCAGGCGTGAACTCCAAACGTCCTCCCTCGAAATACTGGACCGTAACTCCTGCCTCAATGAGATCCTCGGATATTGGGCGACCGAGAACGGTACGGACACCGGCGAGTGCGTCGTAGACCTTCAGAAACGCGCCACCCACCGTATGTCCGCTCCCGGCTATTGACTTTCGACCGGCCTCGACGGCCACGCTATCAACTGCAGTGAACTCTTCGCGATCCGCCAGTCCAGAAATCGAGGACAATGCTGGCCCGATCTTTCTCGGAACGATTACCTTTCCGGTTGGCCCTTCCAATTCCTCCACCACACAGCGCTCGAAATATTGCACGCGCCTGCCCTGTTCCATAAGCGCGTCAGTCCGAGGGTCTCCGGTCGTCTCAAGCCCACCAACGGATGCGACAAATGCCGCAAAGGCACCGCTTACCGAGTGGCCGGTTTCCTCGGCGTAGAACCACGGCTCGTCAACCTTCGGTGGCTCGACCTGGTCATTCCTCGACGTTGGAAGGTTTGGAGGCGAGGGATAGTAGCGCCATACGTCCGGCGGACCCCCGTTCAGAAACCATCGGCCAACGAGGGCGCTCAACCGAGTGCTTGCCTCACTCGACGACATTGCGCGCACGATCGGCTGTTCCATGCGTGCGCCTATCGCTGGGTCGCTTACGGACACGGAAGCGAGTAGCGCGAGTACTTCGATGGGCTGATCGACGGGTGCCAGCCGCTCCATTTCTGCGATGAACGGTACGGATGTCCGGACGATTTCGTCGAGGATCGCACTGGGTCGCCTGTCACGATCGGTTCCGACATCAACAGACACACCGGCTTGCCTGCGCCACAGGACTTCCATCGCGAGTTGGGCCACGAGCTCCGCGTCCAGCCGGTTCAGCTTGCCGAGCGCCTCGCCGTCCCGGTTCGGGACCGTGACCGCAAGGCCTTGGCGAGCCACGGAAAATACCGATGGCACGAGCCCAAGCGGGCGGGTTGCGGGCCTGATCGGCTGGTTCACCTGAAGGGCGCGACGTAAGACTTCGTAGGATCCGTCAATCAGCCAATGCCACACACCCTGCCGAGTTCCCTCGGCAAACATTCGATGGAACGCGGGTGTCAAAGCACCGGAATTTGTCGTCACCAGGGTCTGCGTTGATGGACTGCTTGGTTGAAACGCGACACCAAGCCTTCCTGATGAGATTGCCGACTTCTCAAGCACCGAGTTTAGGATCGTCGACGCGTCATCAGCGTATTCCTTATCACGCCAAAGCCTCGAAGCCATCAGAAGTGCCCCTGCAATCCTCTGATCTGATCCCACATCATTTGCCCAGTTCGTAACGGTTCCACCGCTCCAGGACGTGGCAAAGAGGCCGTCCCGTGGTCGGTTTGACGAGCCGGAGTTCGACCTCCAGAGCACCTTTCGCGTCCAGGCCCAAACCTTGTCGAAGGCCTCCCGGTCTTGAAACCACACCGCTTGGGTCATGGCTGCTGCCTGAAGTGACGACGACGCTTCCTGCCCATTTGGGCCAGACTTCACTCGCCCATCGGGGGTGACGAAATCGAACCAGAACTGTTCCCACGAGTTCACCAAGGATTGGTCAGGTTGAGCGAGTAACACTGGAGCTGACGGGACCACCAGCGGAATCTCTCTCGGCTGTCTAGACTGTGCCAAAGCGAAGCCATAGTCCAACAGGTCACGAAGTTCACGAGTGTCGTCGGGTGACCCCAGAAGCGCCACCGAAATCTGGATGCCAGCCCGCTCGGCAACGACAACCCGGCACTGTCCTGCGCGTTCGGTCCACCCAGTCTTCCCGGCGAGGACTCCGGGATACCACCACAGTGCGCCTAAGGTATTCCTCAAGAGCCTTGCTGGCCTGCCATCGCTGCCGGGAACTTCATGGATGGTTGTGCCGGCGATTTGTCGAATTTCTGGGTTGTCACCGACCGCGGAGCCGAGTAGTGCCATGTCCCGCGCAGTGCTGAAATGGTCGGGCCGGTAGAACCGTTCGTGATCCAGTCCGTGGGGGTTTGCAAATTGGCTGTTCCACATGCCCAGGTCATGTGCTCTGCGGTTCATCGCGTCGGCAAAGGCAGGGACTGACCCGCTGAGGGCTTCGGCAATCGCAACCGCCGCGTCGTTTCCCGAAGGCAACATCAACCCGTACATCAGTTCGCGAAGCGATAGACGTTCGCCGGCAACCGCACCCATGGTTGTCTCACCAACAGTCGCTGCGTTCTGGCTTACCGTGAAAATCGTGTCCAGCCGACCACTTTCAGCTGCAATGAGGCCGGTCATGAGTTTTGTTGTTGATGCGATCGCGCGTCGCGTATCCGGA
>DDYL01000026.1 GCA_002347925.1 Chloroflexi bacterium UBA2235
GTGGGGTGGCGATGGGGCCGGGTAAGACGACCCCCGCCGTGATCGGACGTGTGGTGCATGCGCAACCCGGGGGCCTCGTTACCTGCCCGTCTGGTGGCATGGCCATTCACACCGGCTGCGGGTGGGTAGGTCGCGGTCTAGCGGGACATCGCCCGGTGCGTCGGCCGCAACCCTAACGCCTGTCCATCACCGATATGCGAGCCGCCATGCCGATCATGAGATGCTCCGGCGGGTCGGCAAGATCGATCACCACCGGATAATGCTCGCCAGTCGCACTGGGGACCGGCTGCATCCCGACCGACCGGACGATGCCGGCGAGACCAGTCACCTCCAGGGCCGGAATGGCAACGGTGACTGCCTGCTCACGATAGAGCCGCGTCACGACAAACTCGTCGACATCCGTGGTTTCTAGCTGGAGACGTGACATGTCCGCGACCACCATCAGGGTCGCACCCGGCATGACCGTGTCGCCGTCGTGCACCGAAACGGCGGTGACGGAGCCCTCACGCGGAGACGTGACCAGCACCGCGTCGCCACCACCCGGGGATTCCACGCGAGCAAGCGCCTGTCCGTTCCCGACGCGGTCGCCAACGACGATGCGGGAAAGCCTCACCGTGCCACCGGTCAACGACCCGACGGCACTCTGTTCCAACGGCCTCACGACACCCCGAACCACCAGGGCAACGGGCAAGGTCTGGCATCCCGGTCCCGGACAGGTTGCGGTCGGGGTGGGAGCGGTCCCACCAGCAGCCCAACTCGCCGGGGCCGTGCCGAAAGCAAGCGCACACCCGGCCACGGCCAGGCCGATCGCGAGCGACACGAACAGGTACGCCGTCAACGTCCCGCCCCATCGCCACCGAGCGAAGCGCATATAGAAATTCGTGGCGCTGGGGAGCGAAGCGAGGGGTGTGTATGGACGTTTCGCTTCTGCCCGGTCGCGTAGAAACTTCATTTGCGTTCCATCCCGGGAAGCCCGATTGACACCGCGGGACGGAGTTCACCGGTCGGGGGCGAAACCTCGGTGACCATCCCATCCCGGATTTCCAGACGGCGGGTACAGATCGCCGCGACGCCTTCATCGTGGGTCACGACAACGACTGTCCGCCCCTCAGAATGGAGTTCCTGAAGCAACGCGATCACTCCGGCCTTGTCCTCGCTGTGCAGGGCACCCGTCGGCTCGTCGGCAAGGATCAGGCGCGCACCGTTGGCGAGGGCACGGGCAATTGCCACGCGTTGTCGCTGACCCCCGGAAAGTTGGGCCGGCATTGCAAGTAACCGGTCGCCTAGTCCGACGCGGTCAAGCAGCTCTGAGGCGCGGGAGTGTCGAACGGCAGCGCTGATCCCGGCGGCCTCCATCGGGATGGCGACATTCTCAAGGGCGGTCACGCCCATCAGCAGGTGGAACCGCTGGAATACGAACCCTATCTCGTGCAGGCGCATCCGGGTGCGCGCCCCGTCATCAAATCCGGCAATATCCTGCCCATCAAAGAGGATGCGCCCCTCCGATGGTTGGTCAAGCAATCCGATCAACTGGAGGAGTGTGCTCTTGCCGGACCCCGATGGTCCGACGATCGCAAGGAGGTCGCCTGCGCCGATCACGAGATTGCACTCCTTCAGGGCCGTCAATCTGGCAACTCCCGTTCCATACGACCTGCTGACCGCGTCCAGCCCGATCCGCACACCAGCGTCAGGCATCGCGCAGGACCTCCACGGGATCCACACTTGTCGCCTGCCTTGCAGGGATCAGCCCGGACACCAGACCAACGACGACCGAGACCACCAGGAGTGTCGCGAACATTGGCGGATCCTCAACGTACAGGACCTCGATCCCATACTGCGGAGCGATGGACCGGTTTGTCCATCCACCAAGCACCGAAGCCATCATCGACCCACCTACAGCGGCAAGGATGCAGATGAGGGCGGCCTCACCGGCTACGGTTGCGAGGATCGTCCAGCGCGAGAGACCGATCGCCCGAAGGGTTGCGAACTCGATGCGACGCTCGGCGACGGATCGTCCAAGTACGGTGCTCACGAACAGGGCAGCGATCGCCAAAGTGAGTCCGATCATCATCCAGGAGAAGAACACCCCGGCGGACATGATCCGGTTGGATGCCTCCACAAGTTGGTCGGTGTCGAAGAGGCTGACCGCGGCGATGCCGTTGAGGCGGTCCCGTACCGCCTGCGCCGCTGGGTCTGCACCGCGTGCGCTTCCCGCCACGGGGGAGTGCAACGCGACTGCAATCAGGTTCATTGCATCGGGGATGGCGATCCGTTGGCGAAGCGCCTGGTAGTCGAGATACGCATATCCGTCGGTCCCGAACGCGGTACCCCGGAGGCGCCCGACTCCAACGACATTGAATGACCGTCCGCTCAACCGCAGCGAGGTGCCGGTGCGCAGCCCGGTTTCACGGGACAACTTGTCACCGACCACGATCTCATCGGGCCGACGCAACCACCGACCGTCGGCAAGGACGAGCAACCCGTCAATGTCGCCCGGATACCCGTCCACACCCATGACGGTGACCAACGGGGTCGGTTCGTCTGCCCGTGTCGCCCCATCAGCGTCGCGCGTCAGACTGGCGAGGGTCATGCCGATGGCCGACCGCACTTCCCGCAAGCTGCGGATCTGGGCGAGGACCCCCGATGCCTTGGGGATGGCCCCGGTGGTGTCGCTTGGCAGGACGGGCACAAGGGTTCCTCCCTGTTGAACGACGTACATGTCAATATGGGTCTTGACAAAATTGCTGATATACAGGTCGGTCTTGGCGCGGGTAACCCCGAGGAGGAGCATGCCGATGCCGAGCGCGATGCCAACGCCGATGACCATTCCGGTGAGGGCCCGCGCGCGTCGCACAACCGTGCGCACGGCATACGGCAAAGACAAGACCCACGGAACCGATGGTGCGGATCTCCGGGGGCCGATGCGTACCGACGCGGTGGAACCTGTCACGTTAAAGCCATCTTACCCATGTGGTGCAGCACCTAATCCGGCGGGTTTTCCCTGATTGCAGACCGTCTGCACCGCATTTCCTTCCGGACCATGTCACTTGTTCACTCCCTACGAGTGGTCCATGGACACCTCATTCCACAAGGTGGTCAAGACCGAGTGTGGGCGCGCCCGATTGGCCGAATTGCAGGCAAAGTCGGGCTCCACCCCATCCCCACTCTCATTTGTCTACGCTTCACTTAGCGCGCATCTTCGCCTCATGTGGTTTCCCGCCATCGCAGCCGTGCGGGATCTGGCAAAGCGCTGGGTCGTGGCAGCGACGCGTTCGGCACTCACCCCAAACTCAAATAGGCGATCCGCGCGCCGCGTCACAACCGAGGCTTGCTCGGACCTTTGCCATCGAAGTGACAACGGCGCAACTCACTTCCATTTGCCGGTCGCCTGCAAACGAGAAGTGGGCACTGGGTGCGCTACGAGGCCGATCCCGAGAGGATCACGCCGTGACGACGACAAGAACATCGGGTTCCAACCCCATCAACGTTGCGTTCCTTGCCGCTGNNCGCTGCAGACCACGGCCTGCCGGGGGCCATCGGCGTCACCCTTGCACCTGGCAAGGTGGACCTGCGACGAGGATGGGACCGTGACCTGGAGGCTGATCTCACCCGGTTGCGCAGTGTGTTCGGGATCGATGTGATCGTCTCGCTGATGGAACCATGGGAGTATGACCACCTCGCCATCGCCAACCTCGCAACCCGTTCCGAGGCTCACGGGATGGCCGTGATCCTGTTTCCGATCAAGGACCGGAACGCCCCGGGCANNCGGTACCGAGGACGCGTTCATCAAGCTCATCCGGGACATCATCGCGTTGGCCTCAGCAGGCAAGAATGTGTTGATCCACTGCCGGGGTGGGCGGGGACGATCGGGCACCATTGCGGCAAGCGTGCTCGTGGCCCGTGGCCATGCGCCGGACATTGCCCTAGACAAGTTCCGGGCAGCCCGCCTGACACGGACCGCCATTGACGTTCAGGAAGCGTGGGTCCACGCTCTCGCAGGACGGTACGGCGATGATGTACGGTTGGAAGGAATCGGAAATCCCGAACCTGCCACGTGACGCATGCCGGTTGGTAGGAACAAGAGTCGTAACGGACATCGCGACGGGGGTCAACCCACACCCACCCTGTTCCTGCCCACCACCGTCTATCTACCACGCGGGCGCAGTCTCCGGAGCCACCTCTCTTGCCAACATGCCGGCGGGTATGCGTTGACCTGGCCTGGGTGCAACGTGGTGACACTCGGGATTCGAGCACGACATCCCTCAGACGAGTGGTGTAGACTGCGGCTTGGTCTCGTGTCGGTGATTGATCATCCCGGAACGCAGGCAACGGTTCCCGCACCAGTGGTCCCGTCGGCATCCAGGCACGCTCCCCGTTCGGTTGGGGCCTGAGGATCCGGCCCGGCCCCGCTACGGCCTCCGCCCCGCGCTCCGATCAGTCTCCAGCAGGCGTCACCCACGTGACGTGCGTCCACACCACACCACCACCCAACCTGATTTATTTACGCTTCGCTTGGCCGGTTCCGGAATGGCGGAGCCGCCTCCCGCCCGAACCCGGAGCCAGCAGATGAACCTCACCACGCGGACGCCGAGCCACCAACCCACCACCCATCCTGATTTCCCTACGCTTCGCTTGGCCCCCGGCTGCGAAGCAACTCCGGATCCGGCACGGTCCGATCCGCCGGGTATTCACTCAGGGGTGTCGGGATGGATTGCCGCAAGCCAAGCGCACGTGGACACCCCTCGCTTCGCTCCCCATCACAACCTGATCGCACCCTCGCCTTGGACGCGATGGCGCCGGAGCGAAGCGCATGCAAATCAGGCGGGGTGGTGGTGG
>DDYL01000016.1:0-6957 GCA_002347925.1 Chloroflexi bacterium UBA2235
CTGATTGGTTCGAAGAAGCGGCCGACGTACGCCAGGAATGCCCAGAGTGACCCGAGGGTCATTTCGTCATTCAGAACCAGCATGCCGCCGAACCAGACAACGAGCACAGTTGCGACGGTCGAGATGAAGGTGATGATCGGGCCGAAACCGGCGGAGAACGTGGTTGCCCGGATGAGGCGTCGGAGATTCTCCCGATTCACGCCGTCAAAGCGGTCCTGGTTCAGGTTTTCGCGACTGAAGGCCTGCACCGCGCGGACCCCTGAGATGTTTTCCGCGAGATATGCCGTGACCATCGAGTTCTGCCACCGCACCTCACGGTAGAGGTTCCGGGACCGCGTCCGGTACAGATGGGTTACCAATCCGATGATTGGTCCGACGATCATGGTCGCGAGCGCGAGTTTCCAATTCAGGGCGAACATCAGCAGGACGATCCCCACGAGAACGAAGAGATCACTTGCAGTCGAGACAATGCCGCTTGTCAGGAAGTCATTGAGCGCGTTGACGTCCCCCGTCATGCGCGACATTATTCGCCCGGCTTCCATTCGGTCGTAGAAGTTGAAACTTAGTCTTTGAAGATGCATGAAGAGTTCGCGGCGCATTGAGAACAGGACGGTTTGCCCCACCCAACTCATGATGTAGGACTGGCCGTATGTTGCGACCCAGACAAGCAGCGATGACGCCACGTACCCGATCGCCGCGACTGCGAGGAGAGTCAGATTGCTGTTCGCGATTGCGTCGTCGATGGCGATCTTGATCAAGTACGGCCCGGCGAGATTGCCGATGGCGATGCAGATCATGAGGGCTAGCGACCAGAGGAGGTGAATGCGGTACGGGTGCACGAAGATCCACGTGCGTTCGACGATCCGTTGATCGTATGCCTTGCCGAGGACCTCATCGTCGTCATCTTCGCGACGGTGGTTCGTTGGCGGCGGGTTCTGGGCCGGCTTGGCCGGTGATGGCTTTTGGGATGTCATGTGGAGGCCTGGTCAGTCGTTCTCATTTGATTGCGGTTGGCGATGAGGCGGTTTCCCGGTTTGCGGCATCGCGTGCCTCGTCCTGATCACGAAGCTGCATGTCGTAGATGTCCTGGTACGGGCCGGGCTCGGTGATCAGTTCCTGATGTGTGCCCCGCTGGACAATCCGCCCGTGATCGAGAACCAGGATCTGGTCGGCGTGGGTGATGGTGGACAGCCGTTGGGCGATGATGAAGGTTGTGCGACCAGCCATGAGTTCACGGAGGGCCTCCTGGATCTGGTACTCCGTCTTCATGTCGACCGAGGCGGTCGCGTCGTCGAGTATCAGGATGCGCGGGTCGATCAGGAGGGCTCGGGCAATCGCGAGGCGCTGACGTTGCCCGCCGCTCAGGTTGACGCCACGTTCTCCGATCTTCGTTTCGAACTGTTCCGGGAGATCCCTGATGAACTCGTACGCCTGGGCTGCACGTGCCGCCCGCTCGATGTCAGCCATCGAAGCTTCGACGTTGCCAAAAGCGATGTTTTCCGCGACCGTTGCCGAGAACAATAGTGTTTCCTGCATCACGATCCCGACATTCCGGCGCAAGTCTGCGAGGCGGTAGTCCTTGACGTCAATGCCGTCGACTTTCACCGACCCGCTCGATGCGTCGTAAAACCGTGGGATCAAGCTTGTCAGGGTCGACTTGCCTGATCCGGTGTGACCGATAAGGGCGACGACTTCGTTCGGGTTTGCCTCGATGTTGATCTCCTGGATGACCGATGCCGGAGAGGCTCCGGTTCCTCTCAGGAGAGTCCGGTCTTCACGATCACGTGCGTGAACGATGGGCTTGAAGGCGGAAATCTCGGTTGTTGCACCGAAGCCCGGTATGGCAGCAAATGCCTGACCGTAGCTGAATGCGACGTTTTCAAATGTGACCCGCCCGTCGATGGTTGAGCGTGCGGGAAGTCCGGGACGCTCGCGCACCGGTGATGGGGTATCCAGGATTTCGAAAAGGCGTTCACCCGATGCGATGGCCCGGGAAACCCAGGCGACAATCGCACCGAACTGCCTGGTGGGACCGGCAAGGCGCATGAGGTAACTATTGAAGGCAATCAGTGAGCCGACGGAGAGATGTCCTTGAATGGCTTGAAGACCGCCGTACCAGAGGATGGCGACAGTGCCCATGCTGCTGATGAAGACCATCATTGGGAAGACAAGTGACTGAAGGCGGGTGGTCGCGACGTTGCGCTCAAGAAACGCATCGTTTTCCGTCTTGAACTTGGATACTTCGAACGGTTCCCGGGCAAACGCCTTAACGACCCGGACACCCGTGATGTTTTCCTGGAGGACTGCGGTCAGTACGGCCCACTGGCGCTGGACCCGGCGGAACATCGGCTGGACCCGCGAGCCATATTGAACGGCGGTGATCCCGATTAGTGGAAGTGTCGCGAGCGAGACCAGCGAGAGTTCCCAACTGAGGCTCAACATGATTGCGAGGATGGAAACGTAGAGGATTACGGTGTTCACCAGTTGCAGGACACCGGTGCCCACGAAAACCCGGCTGTGTTCCACGTCGGATGTCACGCGGCTCATCAGTTCGCCGGTGCTTGCGCGGTCGTGGTACGCGAATGACAGCCGCTGGAGGTGGTCGTACAGGTCGTTGCGGATGTCGTACGCAACCCGCTGGCTGACGTATTCATTGCAATACGACATGCCAAAGCCGCAGAAACTGCTGACGACGTTCACGACGACGATTGCAAATGCCATCTCCATCAGGACGGTGGAATTGCGTTCGCCGATACCGACGTCAATGACTTGGCGGAAGATCAGCGGCTGAACGAGGTTCAGGATGATCGTCCCGATCAGGCAGACATACCCGATCAGCGTGAACAACTTGTACTTGTACGCGAATCGCAGAAGGCGAAGGAGGATCGCCATGAGTTCCCCTCATGCATGGCACAGGCGTCGCCGGTACCGGTTGGACAGAATGCCGCCCCCACCAGTCGAACGCGTGCATCCCGCAAAGGGTGACCCACGCTTGTGCCACGCGCCGGGGGTTCCGTCTCATGCCCCCGCAGGCGTCATTGTTGCATGCCGGTGGCCCCAAGCGGGTCCGTATTTGGCGTCAGTTCATCTGGATCCCGGGTTACGGTCCGATAGCTTCCGGATCGGAAGAGGGGTGTCTTGGTGACGACGCGCTCGTACAGGACGCGCCCGAGGATTGCGAGGATTGCAGCGATTGGCACTCCGAAGACTGCACCCCATGGCCCTCCAATCCTTGACCCGACAAGAACCGCCCCGAAGACGACGAGTGGATGGACTCCCACTGACTTGCTCATGAGGCGCGTGGCGAGCACATTGGCAACGGCGACTTGCAATGCGAGTAGTGACAACGCAATCCACCATATGGATCCGGGAGCCGAGACAAGACCAAGGACCAGAGGGGGGACGACTGCGATTGCTGGACCGATTACTGGTAACAGCATGGCGATGCCTGCCAGGATGCTGATCACGAGGACGAACGGAAGCTTGGCAACCACCATGATCGCGGCGTTTCCAACTGCGTAGACGATGGCCTGAACGAGGAGGCTTCGGACGTAGCCACCGAAAGTCCGGTCAACCTGGTCCAGTGCGGAAGAAAGGTCATTCCGGTACCGCGAAGGCGCCAGCGTGCGTATCGTCGCGCCAAATCGGTCTCCGTCGAGCATGATGTAGAACGAGAAGAGAAGGACGAATAGCGACCGGACAACGCCGTCCAGGATTGCCGTGGCAATGGAGAGGGCGTTCCCAAGGATGATGGTCCCAACACTTTCGGCGCGGGCGATTGCTGCGCGGGAGACGTCTAGAAGCGCAGCTTCGGCGATGCCATACGAGATGAGCGTTCCCTTGACCAATTCGGCTCGGATCTCAAGCCCTGAGGCGAGGTCGGGCAAGCTCGTGCTCAATTGAACGGTCTGGTCGATGAGGGCCGGGATGCCCCAAACGCCTCCGCCGGCGATGAGCAACACGACTCCCAGATAGACCGTCGCGGTGGAACTGGCGCGGTTGAGGCCTGCTTGTTCGAGGCGCCGGCAAAGGGGCCCAAGCACGAACGAGACGAGCCATGCAAGCAGAAAGAGCAGGAGGATGTCCGCGAACCGTGTCGCGACAACCCACACCCATTGGAACAACCAGACTGACGCGGCAATAATCACCAGGACCGCGGCGGTTCTCGCCAGGGGGCCGTTGTCCACGGAATTCACCGACTCCTGTTCGGCGATTGTATTGCGAATTCCCGTTCGAGTGCGTCAGATGCGTGGCGTCGTTACCATTCAGGTTGCGCGGGCCTGGTTCTGGCCCAACGAACTCATGGGAATCCGGTCTCCAAAACACTGGTTCCGGTGGGTGGTTCGTCAGTCGTTGTGCGAAATAGTGAGGATAAAGAGAGAATGGCAATCGCGAAGCAGACTAGGCCGTTGTCGATCCAGGATATGGAACAAGCCTTGGGCGCTACCCGGAACAATCTGATCTGGTGGGCCGGACAGGGCAAGATTCCGAAGGCGACGGTTGATGCTCAGGGACGCCAGACCTGGGAACTCAAGGACATCCAGGAGTGGGCGGCTACGGAAGAGGGTCGGGCACTGATTGCAAAGCAGGTTCACTGACGAGGCATTCGCACCGTGANNCAGGGAGGGTTTGCGTTTCGATCGCCAAACGGGGTCATCTGGCTAGTGGATCCGTACCTGTCTGACTTCGGTCGGGAGGGTCCAGCGGTGCGTTTGGTTCCGCCTCCAGTTGACCCGGGAACGGTGGTCTGCGACGCCGTGCTTTGCACCCACGCTCATAGCGATCACACAGACCCCGTGTCCCTGAGGGCGATTGCGGCGGTTTCTCCCGATGCCCGCTTTTTTGGATGCGCGGAGGCGGTGAAGACAATTCGCGACGATGCGAATGTCGCGTCAAGGCAGGTCAAGACGGTGGTTGTTGGTGATCGGAACGTGTCGGTGCGAGGAATGCGCCAACCCGTGAGTGACGTCCATGCCGATGTCGTCTTTGCAGAACATTCTGGGGACGCGTGCGGGTTCGTGTTCCATGTCGGGGATGGCACCCGGCCGTTTCGCATCTATGTCACTGGGGACACTCTCTACAATTCCGACCTAGTGAGTGAAGCGACCCGGGATGTCGACCTGCTTTGCGTTTGCATCAACGGAAAGTGGGGAAACATGTCGGCAGGTGAGGCGGCCCGCTTGACCGGCGAGACCGGAGCCAAGCGGGTTATCCCGATGCACTATGGGGTTATGGCAAACAACACCGTCGATCCGGCAACGTTTGTTGACGAGGTTGCTCTTCAGGGTGTGCAAGCACAGGTGCGGCTGCTTGGAATCGGCGAAAGTTGGCTTCTGAGTTTCTAGATTTGGTTGGGACCCACGCAGCGAACGCTCAGCTTGCGGATCCTTCGACCCGCTTCTTCATGGCGTTGAAAAACTGGCCCATGAGAAGCTTTGCCGCGGGTGGCACGAACCGGCTACCGATCGAGAACACCGGCCCTCCGATCGTGGCGTCGCCCTCGACCTCCACCGTAGTAGTGCTGTTGCCTCCATCGACAAGCTTGATCTTGCCAACCCCCCGGACCCATCCGGGGCGACCCTTGCCATCGACGTGGATCTCGTAATGGTCGGGTCTCTGTGCATCCTGAATGCTGACGTTTCCGTCGTAGGTTCCCTTGAACTGGGCAATCCCCACTGTGAGCGTGATGACGTAGGTGTTTTCACCGGTCAACGTCATTGACTGGCACCCGGGAATGCATGCCTTGAGCGCTTCCGGGTCAAGGAGCACGTCCCACACTTTTTCGGGGTTGGCGTTGAACGAGAACGTGCCGTCAATTCGCATTGAACTCTCCCTAAAGTGCAAACGATCCTCTACCCGCGTCGTGTGAGTGGCCCNNAGCAGCTTTCCAAGGGCGCGTCGCACCATTACCTTCACGAGTTGTGAACGGTAGGCCGCCGGTGCGTGGATGTCAGAAAGGCACTCCAGGCCATCGGCGGCGTGCGCGGCGGCTTCGTCGAGGAGGTGAGCTGAAACCGCGTGCCCGTTCAGCGCATGTTCGGCGCCGGATGCCCTGAATGCGACCGATGTGGCGCCCGTCACCGCAATGGTGACCGTGCCAATGTGACCGTGATCATGGGAGGCCGTGACGGCGACGCCGACGGTTGCGTACCCGGAGGCGGCGTTGCGGTGTTTGAGATAGATGCCCGGCGTGCCGTCACCGGGAACCCGAATTTCCGTCAGGATTTCGTCAGGATGGATCACCGTGGTCAGCATTCCGGTGAAGAAGTCGGCAGCATGGACCGTGCGTGTCCCGTGGGCTCCGGCGATGACCAGTTCGGCGTCGACGGCGAGCGCAGCCGCAGGCCAGTCCCCGGCGGGATCGGCGTGGGCGAGGCTTCCTCCGAATGTTCCACGGTGGCGAACCTGCACGTCTCCAATCTGGGGTGCCAGTGATGCCAGCAGGGGGGAGGCTTCGGCAACGAGATGGGACTTCTCAATCTCTCGGTGGGTGGTTGCCGATCCGATGATGAGTTTCCCGTCCTCGCGGCGGATTCCGCGCAGCGACGAAATCTTTGAGATGTCGATGAGCATCGCGGGCTGTGTAAGTCGCAACTTGAGTGCCGGGATCAGGCTGTGGCCTCCGGCAAGGATCTTGGAGTCCTCGTGGGAACGCAACAGCTGGATGGCCTCCTCGACGGAGTGCGCCTCCTTGTAGGCGAACGGTGCGGGATGCATTGGCTTTTCTCCCTTCGCCCCGGGTGCCCATTCGGGAGGCCGGGGCGCGTCACGCTGTCACTTCATCGGAGGGAGACGAGGCCATTCAGGCACCGCCTCCCCCGAGCGTCTGGTCTCAGTGCGATGCCGCGTGGATCGCCGCCCACACCTTGGCAGGACGCAACGGCATATCGATGTGGTGGATCCCCAGTGGGCTGAGGGCGTCCATCACGGCGTTGACGACGGCAGGGGTTGACGCGA
>DDYL01000016.1:7038-7950 GCA_002347925.1 Chloroflexi bacterium UBA2235
CGGATTGATGATCTCCCCACAGTCATCGACGGCAACATATCGCTTGATGTGCGTCTCGCCGGTCTCGCGGTCCACTTCCACGACACAGATGTGCGTCCCGAAGGGATAGACGAAGTTCTCCGGGTCGTACCAATGCTGTTCTTCCAGGATCGGAGTGACACCGGCAGGCAGGTTTCCCGCCATGTAGGCCGCGAATGCGCAGTCGGGAATGGTCTTTGACTTGTCCGGGGAACCCTTGACCCGGAACGCGTCGTCAACCCACTCGATGTCTTCTTCCGCAACCTCGAGGAGGTGGGCGGCGATCTTCTGTGCCTTTGCCCTGATCTTCATCCCAGCCAGGCGCAACGCGCCACCACCGACCGGGGCGCTTCGGCTACCGTAGGTGCCCATTCCATGCTGGACCTTGTCGGTATCGCCGTGGATCACGTCGACGTCGTCTACCTTGACCCCTAGGTCCCGGGCGACGATCTGGGCGAACGACGTCTCGTGGCCCTGTCCGTGGGAGTGGACACCGGTGAAGACGGTGACCTTGCCGGTGGGATGCACTCGGATTGTCGCGCTGTCGTAGAGGCCTCCCGCAAAGCCCATCGCATTTGCCGCCGATGATGGTCCCAAGCCGCAGACCTCGACGAACGAGGACAAGCCGATGCCGACGAGTTTGCCGGCGGCACGCTGCTCTTCCTGCCAGGCGCGCAGGTGCGTGTAGTCAACGTTGTGAAGCGCCTGATCCAGGGTGAGTTGATAGTCGCCACTGTCGTAGGTCAGGGTTCCGTTTGCCACCTTGAAGGGGAACTGATCCTTCTTCACGAAGTTCAGTCGGCGGACATCAACCGGGTCGCGCCCCACCTTGGCGGCGACGAGGTCGATGACTCGTTCGAGGATGTACGTTGCCTCGGGTCGGCCGGCGCCTCG
>DDYL01000004.1:0-5589 GCA_002347925.1 Chloroflexi bacterium UBA2235
TTGGGGCGCACCTTGCATCCGGTACCACCGTGATGCACGAGGGGTTCTGCAATTTCAATGCCGGCACACTTGGCGTCTCCATGGTCGAGGGACGCATCAGTGCCGGAGTGGTCGTGGGTGATGGGTCCGATGTCGGTGGCGGTTCCTCCATCATGGGCACCCTGTCCGGCGGTGGCAAGGAAGTGATCCGGATCGGCGAGAAGTGCCTCCTGGGCGCCAATGCCGGCCTGGGCATCAGCCTCGGGAACGGGTGCACCGTCGAGGCGGGTCTCTATCTCACCGCCGGTGCGAAGGTGACCCTGCCCGATGGGCGAATCGTCAAGGCACTGGAACTCTCGGGCCAGGATGATCTCCTCTTCCGCAGGAACAGCCAGTCCGGCGCCATCGAAGTCGTGGCCAAACGGAACCAGGTCGTCCTGAACGAGGCCCTGCACGCCAACTGAACCGACGCGCCCGGATGATCTGGATCCTGGGAAGGGCCTTTGGTCACCCTGCTTACCGAAGCGCCCGGGCCACCGCGTCCTCCAGGTCTTCGGGACGGTTCAGGGTGACCTTGCGTCCGTTCACAAAGAATGTCGGGGTGGAATTGATCGCCACCCGGTTGCCATCGGCAATATCGGCTCCGATCCGCGACGCGTAGGCGTTTTCGGCAATCGCCTTGCGGATCACCTGGGGATCGATGCCGAGGCCGGTGGCAAGCGTCACAAAGTAGTCGGTCGGGTCTGGCATCGGTGCCCACATGTCCTGTGTTTCAAACAGGCGGTCGTGCATTTGCCAGTACGCCCCGGCAGCACCGGACGCCTCCGCAACGGTTGCCGCCTTCATCGCATTCTTGTGCTGTGGAAGCGGATAGTTCCGGTAGACAAGCGCGACCCGGTCCCGGTTGGAGGCGAGGATGCGCTTGACGGTCGTGTCCAGGGCCTTGCACGCC
This sequence comes from Chloroflexi bacterium UBA2235, assembly GCA_002347925.1. Lineage (GTDB taxonomy): Bacteria > Chloroflexota > UBA11872 > UBA12225 > UBA12225 > UBA12225. The sequence goes on from DDYL01000004.1 coordinate 932, forward strand.
GGGCACTGGTAATCAGAGAACTCCACGATCGTCACCGTGGCGCGTTCCGGGCCTTGCCGGTATGCCCCGGTCCCCTCCAGCACCGACGTCGCGCCTTGGCTAGTGCCGGCCGGTCCGTGCCGGAGGGTCTCCATCCCGATGATCAGCACCACCACGGCGGCGACGCTTCCGACCAGTGCCAGCAGCAACATCCGTGTCTGTCGTTTCATCGAAATACCATCCCAATCCGTACAAGAGGGCAAGGGCGAGGGTGCAGGCTGCCGACACCAGGCACCAGAAGCAATACGCCCCGATCACGAATGCTTCAAGTGCCGTCAGGTAGGCGCTGAAGGCCATGCCTGCGCCCGCCATCGCAAGCATGGTGCGGTCGATCATGCGTTGTGCGCCGGGTCGTTCCGAACGGATGATCTCCAGGACGGCCAGTGTCAGGTAGAACCCGATTCCCATCAAGGGCACCGGAATGCCGAGCACCGAGCTGTACTGGCTCAGCCGGACGACATCGCAACCGGCACCCCCGACCGGGCACGCCACCTCCCCGGCCCAGAGGTACTCATAAGCCAGGAAGATGCTGGTCCCAAGTCCCACCAGGGACACCGCGAACGCGGGCTTGCGATCCATCCAACCTGATCGAGGCGACATGTAGGCACCCCCGGATTCACTCTAGCCATTGGCGACGTGCCGGGGCCAGACCAAATACAGGGGGTATCCGGATAGTCCGGTTGCAGTTCTGCATCGACCCACGATGAGGGTTGCAACCCTGACGCACCGGCGGTCGCTTGGGGGCATACTGGTGACCGATGACCTCAAGGAGTCCTGCCCTCGCTGTCCGCATTGCGTCGGCCTACACCCTCGCCCGGCGGCCCGGAGGCACCATCCACGAGTCATTCGCCCCGCTAGGCAGCCCCGGCTTCCGCACCCTCTGGATCTCCACGTTCGCCTGGAACCTCGCCAGATGGATGGAGATGACAATCACTTCGTGGACCGCCCTGCAACTCACCGGTTCGCCGTGGCTTGTGGGAATGGTCGCGGTTGCGCGTACCGCCGCCCTGCCGGTGTCCGGTCCGATCATGGGTGCCCTGTCCGACCGCGTCGACCGGCTTCGCATGATCCGCTACTCCGGGTGGGTCAACGTGATCGTGATGGGCAGTGTGGCCGCCGCCCTCGTCGCGGGGCAAGGCGCGTACTGGCAACTCCTGCTGGGCAGCCTCTGGCTTGGTGCAAGCTGGGGCATTGACTGGCCGGTCAGGCGGTCACTCCTTGCCGAGTATGTCGGGCCGGAACGCGTCCTCCCGGCCATCGTCCTCGATAACGTTGCCTTCAACGTTGCCCGTGTGGCCGGCCCGCTCATGGCTGGGGCGGCGTTGAATGCGTGGGGCGCGCCCGGTGCCTTCGTCCTTCTGGCGATCAGCTTCCTGGTGGCATCCCTCTCGGTCTGGACCGTCGCGGCACCACCGGCCAGGCCGGTCCCCATTCGTGTCCCGGGATCGGCGTCACCTCGACGGCCCTCCCTCTGGCGAGACCTGCGTGACGGGTTCGATTACGTCCGTGCCGACCCGGTGATCAGCGGAGTGATCATCATCAGCGTCGTGATGAACATCCTGCTGTTCCAGTACCAGGGCATGCTGTCGGTATTCGCCGAGGAGGTGCTGCGTGTCGGACCGGTCGAACTCGGCGCGCTTGGTGCCGCTACCGGGGTTGGCGCCGCCATCAGCGTCTTCCTCCAGCCAATGTTCCGCAGCACCCGTGCGCAGGGCCTGGCCTTCATCGTCGGTTCGATTGTCGGTGGGGTCGCACTTGTCCTGTTCAGCGTCTCAACTGGGTATCCACCTGCGCTAGCCCTCCTGTTTGTCGTCGGGCTAGGAACCTCGTCGTTCGGCACCATGCAATCAAGCCTGATCCTGTCCCGGTCCAGTCCCGCCATGCGGGGCCGGGCCATGGGGTTGGTCACCCTGGCCATTGGCAGTGCCCCGATCGGATCCCTCCTACTGGGCTTCCTCGCCGACACCCTTGGGGTGTCCATGGCCATCGGGATCAGTTCATCCCTCTCCCTGGTCCTCGTCGTGGTCGTGGGGATGTACTTCGGCATGTTCGGGCGCAATCTCGTCGGCGTACCCATTCGCGAAGGCGAACGCGTCAATCCCGACGGGGCAGTGGGACTGCCTCAAACCGCGCCCCGCAGCGACAATGCGGGGGACGCAGGAGAGGGGCTTCTCTCCAGAGTGCCGACCAAGACCGGCGACCGGTCAGTCTCTTGACGGGAGTTGGTCCAAAGCCTGCCTGAGGTCGTCGATCAGGTCACTGGCGCTTTCAATGCCGATCGACAACCGGATCAGGCCGTCGCCGATCCCGATCTTTGCACGGTCCTCTGGGGTCAGGCCCCGGTGCGACGCGCTTGCCGGGTGCATCGCCAGCGAGTAGACATCGCCGAGTGTCGGTGCCGGCAGGACCAGGCGGAGTGCGTCCAGGAGAAGACGGGCATCCGGCACCCCACCATCGCGGATCTCAAAGGCCAGCATTGCCCCGAACCCACGGTCACCGAACATCGAAGACGCCAAGGCGTGGTGCGGGTGATCGGGCAGGCCGGGGTAGTGCACGCGTGCGACCTTCGGGTGGGCGGCGAGCGCAGTCGCCACCGCCATCGCATTCGCGAACTGGCGAACGAGGCGCAACTCAAGTGTCCGCAGTCCTCGCAGGCCTAGCCATGCGTCGAACGGGCTGAGGGTCGCGCCCGTCAACCGTGCCACAAGCCGGAGGGCCGGCAACAGGTCGGCCCGGGCCGCGACCACGCCGGCCGTCATGTCGCCATGGCCACCGATGTACTTCGTTGCCGAATGCACGACCATGTGCGCGCCAAACTCGGCCGGACGGCACAGGTACGGCGTGGGGAACGTATTGTCCACGATGAAGACCGACCCGACGCTACTTGCCGCCTCACCGATCGCCGTGAGGTCGGCGACCCGCACGAGGGGGTTGGAGACCGTCTCGGCAAAGATGGCTTTCGGGCGAACCCTTGCGATCAGTGACTGGGTGGCCTCCACGTCCTGGAAGTCCACAAGATGCGTGCGCACGCCTTGTCCCGCCAGCACAGTCCCGAGAAGGGTGTGCGTGGCCCCATAGACATCCTGACTGGACACCACGGTGTCGCCGGCGCCGAGACCCGCACCAAGCAGGGCAGCGTGAACCGCGGCCATGCCCGACCCGAACGGCACACCGCCGTCAAGACCCTCTAGGTCTGCCACGGCATTGGCGAACTGGTCAGTCGTCGGCCCACTGATCCGGGCGTAGCAATACGCCTCGTCGGGATGCTCAAAGGCATCGTCAAGGGCATCAGCGGTCCCGAAGGAGAACGAGGTGGCAAGTTGCATGCCGGGTGCGACAGGTCGGCCCTGGCCGTCGGGGCGCGTTGCTGTCGGGTTGAGTGGGCCGGTGTCGCGCCCGAGATGCACCACGCGTGTCGCGAAGGCGCGTCCGCCAGTCTTTTGGTCGTTGCCGTTCATCGGGTCGAACGATAGCACGGTAGCCCTTTGAATCCTCCTTCCCGGGGGAAGTCCTTTTCTAATCGAATGGGTCTCACCCTTGCGCCCCACGCGGGCAACCGTTGCGTGTGCCTTCCTAACCACCTCATAGGTCGTGGCTACACTTCCCCCGAGTTCATGAACCTTCTGTATTACTGGCAACCGGATAACTATCGTCGCGACCGGCGGTATGGGTTCGGCTACCACCTGAGCCAGAACAGCGCAATCATGAATTCCGTTGACAACGGAGGCACCATCTGGGCGTTCACGCGGCGCGGCGATGGACGGTACGTTCTTGCTGCCGAGTTTCTGGCCCGTCGTGTCACCCGTAACCCGGCGGGCTACAAGTATGGCAAGTACCGGGCGTGGGCCGACACCGACCGGACGCGCTACTTTGATCTGTCTGAAGCCCCGGACATCGAACCGATGGTGCGCGGTTTGGCGGTCCGGAGTAATGCCACACACCTTGGACAGTCATTCCAGGGGACATCTGCCGTCCGACCCCTGGGGGTGGCGGACGCGCAGGCACTCAGTGCGTTCGCGGTCGGGTTGCCCACATTGGCGCGGGTTGGCTTTTACCCTGAGGATGTCCTTGAGGCCCGCTTCCTTGGCGAGGATGTCGCGGGAAGAGTGGTGCGTGATGTTTCTGAGACTCGGATCGATTACCTCTACGGTCGCGATACCGCTGACAGGCGGGTCGTCCGGGAGATCCCGAACCCCGAACTTTTCGGCACCAATGACGACATGCGCATCCGCTACGTCATGGAGCAACTGAAAGGTGGACGTGATTCGGAGTTTCGCCGGGTAGCGACCGAACTTCGCGAGACCTATGCGGGTCGTTGCCAAGTCTGCGAGTTCGACCCGCGGATCCGCTATGCGCAGGAGATCTGCCATGTGCACCACGTCGTTTGGCTGAGCCGGGGCGGCGACAACGACCGCACCAACCTCATGGTGCTTTGTCCCAACCACCACGCCATCGTTCACCGCGACGACGCGCCATTCGATTACGGCAGCCTTGCGTTCAGTTTTGCCAACGGGTCTGTCGAGGCGCTTCGCCTGAACCTGCACTTGCCCGGCATCGCGTAAGCCGTGCGGTTCTCCACGAAGGATGGTTGGGCCGAGGATCGCGGGTCCGGCGTCGCC
>DDYL01000004.1:5635-10094 GCA_002347925.1 Chloroflexi bacterium UBA2235
CGTTCCGCAATCAGCCGATGGTCCAGGTCCCGTTGTTGACCAGTTCCAACTTGCCGGAATGTGCGGACCGCTGTCCCGCATCCAGGATCGCCTGCGCCTGCAAGTTGAAGCCCATCTGAAGCGTCTCGTGCAGTGCCTCGCCGGTCGTGATGTGGTGCATCACTTCCTTCCCAAGGGTCTCGCGACCTTCAGGAAGGGCGTCGAGTTCCACTTCGACTGGTTCGGATCCCCGTCCGCGCTTGAGCATGAGCACCTGACGGCCACCTGCCCGGTCCACTACCAAGGTCCCGGTTGACCCGTAGATGATCGGTCCCGTGGGCACTCCATGGTCAAGGCACGTCCACGTTGCCTCCAGGATGGCAATGGCGTGCGGGAAACGGACCGTGATGACCGCGTTGTCATCCGCGTCGCCGTAATGCGACCGGAGGTTCGCCAGCATGCCGTTCGCCGCAACGGCCGGTTCACCGATGAACCATCGTGAGAGGCATGCGCCATAGCAGCAGTAGTCCAGCAGTGCGCCACCGCCGGTGTCTGCCTGGTGCCACCACGTGGCCCCGCGCTCGGTGTCGGTCATCTCCACCATCGTCCCGTCCACACCCGGATGCACCGATCCATGTGACAGTGGGCCCATTGAACCGGCACGCCACTTGACCTGCCACACGTCGCCGATCAGGCCCTCATTGATCACCCGGTGAGCTGTGCGGACGGCCGCCGACCAAGTGATCGGCCAGTTCACGATCAAGGACACTCCGGCGGCTTCGGCCGCCCTGGACATGCGCAATGCTTCCGACAGCGAGGCCGCCATCGGCTTCTCGGTGAGCATGTGTGCCCCGTGGGCCGCGATTGCCTCGGCCACTTCGCCGTGCCTCGAGTTCTCCGGGCAGAAGATAACCAGGTCCAACTTCTCGTTGGAAAGCATCTCGCGGTAGTCATCATACCCCTTCGGGATGCCCAGTTCGCCGAGCGCGATCGCATTCTTGTTCCAGCCGCGCGTGTTCTTCGCATCCACGAGTTCCGGCCGGTTCGGCACCGTGTCCGCACACGCCACCCACTCCACTCCCGGCTGCGCATGCATCTGGCGCATGAGTTCGTTGATATGCATGTGAGCGAATCCGATGACGCCCACTCGCAATTTCCCGGCCATCGCGTTCTCCTTGGTTGGCTATCCCTGTACGGGTACCTGCATTCCAGTCTACGGCGTTGTCACCGCCCATGCTGCTGAAATGTGGCCCCCGTCCCTGACATTTGGGCGCGCACCCGGAAGGGTCACAACCAATCAGCTGTGGGGACGTGGCCCCGAGCGGTGAGCGTGGATCACAGCCACCGCACCATCAGGAGTTCGTCGCGAGGTCCATCCGGCAGTTGGAGCGCATGCCGCTCCTGACCGAAGATCACGAACCCGGCGCGTTCGTACAGGCGATGCGCCGGGGTATTCCCGACGACGACCGACAGTTGCACCTGTTCGAGGCCCCATTCACGTGCCGTGGCTAGCACACTCGCGACCAACTGGGGTGCGGCACCGGTGCCGCGCGCCTCAGGGGCCACGTACATGCCCCACAGGCTTCCCTTGTGTCGTACCTTCGCGCCGGGGGACCGAACGAGACCCGCCGTACCTACGAGCACGGCATCGGTCGAGAATGCACCGAAAACCGCACTCATCTCATCGGATTTGGATACGGAGGCCTCGAACCGTCCACGGCGTTCGGCCGACCCGGATGCAAGGGCATCCTCGTAACTCGATCCGAATGCATCGGGATGGTCTCGCAGGGCGCGCAGGCGAAGGGCCTGCCATGCGGGGAAGTCATCCATGGACAGTCGGCGCACTTGGAGATCAGGCTTGTGTTGGCTTGTGTCAGCATTCTCAGGCATGCGCACAAAGTAGCAAACCCGCGGGTACACTCGAACAAGGAGTGCTTTGCCATGGAGCCACTACCAGACGCCGGAACCCCGCAGGCGCGCGAGGCGCTTGCCGAGGAAGCGGTCCTGAATGCTGCAATGGCGTTCGCCGGTCACGTCGTGGCCGACGCCGAGACGCGCGCGGCGCAACTATCCGGTTCACTTCCCCCAGCGCTTGCCACCGCGGTGCACCGCCAGTTCCTGCTTGAGACAGCAACGTTGTGCCTTCGTCGTCTCGGTGAAGCGTTCACCACTGGTCTCGAGGATGCCGTAGATGACGGGGTGCATGACCTCATGCGCGATGGCGCCTCCCAAGCCGTCGCTGCCACCGCCGCCACCGAGGCGCTTGGCGACCTGAGCCTTGACCTGCTGGATCGTCTGGTGGATCCGCGTATCTGATCCCGCCCGACACGTCCCGGTCTCGGCCTCCTCGTGCGAGGCGTCTGGATCTTGGAGGGTGCTTTGCTCCAAGGTAATTCCCGCGCACCTTGGACTACAGTGCGTTGTTCGATGCGTTCGCTATGGGCTTGGACGGGTGCAACCCAGGGTTCGCCGAAACGTACAGGTCTCTTCAGCACCGTGGGAGCGCCGGCGCCCTCGCCGGCCGATATCACCAAAACCACGATGGTCACCCGGCGGGAACCACCGCTCCGCTGTCCACGCATGTCCTATCGCGCCCTAACGCCGCATTCCCCGGCTGGAGGGTGCTTTGCTCCTGGGAAAGTCCCGCCACCGAACACGCTCTCTCCCGGCGGCTCTAAAAGCAGGACATTGCGAGGCGAGAAAAGCCGGGACCGTGGTGAACGGCTCGATGGAGTTCCCGGCAGTCACCCCTCACCCGAGACAGTCTTCCGTCACCGCCCTCTCCCGGACGCCGGGGAGGGCAATGACGCCGGATGTTCGACGACGCGGGTCAGACGCCGAGGTGGTCGCGCAGGAAGGCGCGGCTGATCCCGATGGCCTCGGCCGTCGGCAGCGACGACCGATCCTGTTCGTAGGCCGCCCACGGCAGGTTCAGGGGCTTGAGGGCGTTCCACGTACCTACAAGGTCCACCTCTCCCCTCCCGAGTTCGGCGAAGACCGAATCATCGAACCGCAACACACCTGGTCGCCTCGGTTGGGGCCCGACGTACGCCATGTCCTTGATGTGGACGTAGCCGATCCGCGATGCGTGGTCGGTGACGAACTTGACCGGATCAAGCCCGCCGTGGTGGACCCAGTGGATATCCACGCACAGGTAGGCATGGGCCGGATCAGTGCGGTCCAGCAGCCGGTCCATTGCCACCACGCCCGAGTGTGCCTGCCCCGTCGACGCTGCATCCTCGTTCGGGTCACCCGGCACGATATGCCCGGTCGCCTCGTCGTAGCGCAGGAACTCCCAGCTGTGGTTGTGGTAGCACAGCTTCTTGCCCGCGTCATGGGCCCGACGGGCGGCGTCGTTGAACCTTGGTGCGAACGCGTCGTACCAGGCCAGACCCTCTTCGGGCCGGTTTTGCCCGGACATCTGGATCAGGTTTGCCCCGACCGTGTCGGCATACCGCAATACATCGTCAAATGTGTCCAGCGCACGCCAGTTGGTCGATAAGCTGCCCTGCACCAGTCCATGGGCATGCAGCTTCGCCTTCGCTGCGTTCCCGTCTCCGTCACACAGCATTCCGGACTCGACACCCGGATAGCCGGCCTCGGCGACGGTCCGGAGCATCAGGTCAAGGTCTTTGCGTTCGTCTTCCTTGAAGACGATGGTGTGGCATCCAACCTTTGTCACGGTCATTCGGGAGGTCATCCTTTCTTTGCTGCTACGTATATGCCCGCCTGACAGAACCGGGGAGTTCAGGTGGGAGCCACCGCGGCGACGCCGTGCCCGGTGACTGCAAAGGCCCAACCGTTCCGTGCATCCGGGCCGCCTCGACAGTGTCTTCAGCGGATTCCCGAAGTGCCCGACCGTCCGGTTCCGATCAATCCCCGCGAGGTATCAGCCGGGAACCCAGCCTTCATCGGGAAACTCTGCCAACCAGCGGTCGCGGGCCTGAGCCTGCCGTGAGGTGGTGTGGGCGTTCATCTCGGCGAGTTCGATCTTGTGTCCGTCCGGATCGTCGATAAAGAAGATCAATGCGCCGGACGTCCCGACGAATGGTTCCCCGACCGGTACGCCCTTCGTACCCAGATACGCCAACGTTGCGCGCAGGTCGGCAACCGTGAGGCAGAAGTGGCGGTAGCCAGCTCCGTTGTCGGGCGGTTCCGGTTGGCGACCCTCGTCCCCGCCCGGGAAGAGTTCGATGAACTGGTCGGGCCCGAACTGCACGTAGACGAGTGCAACCTTGCCATCCCGTTCGGCGCGGAATGCCTCGCGGAAGCCGAGGACACCCTCATAGAACGCGAGGCTGCGGTCCAGGTCGCTGACCCTGAACGCTACGTGGTTGAACCGAAGTGGGCGGATGCCGGGTTTCATCGAGGACGTCCTTTCAAGAGGCTGGTTTTGTCCGCGGTGCAGGTGCCTCGTCTCTGGCAAGGGCGACGTGCAACGCGATCATGGGAACTCATGTACCGAAGCGTACCTACATCA
>DDYL01000004.1:10125-10771 GCA_002347925.1 Chloroflexi bacterium UBA2235
GGCCAAGCGAAGCGTATATGCATCATGCTGGGCGGTGGGGTGGAGGTTGATGTCAGACCGCCCCGCCAGGCGAGGCACTGAACCGTGAGTCGTGTTCATCCCGGTGTTCCGCGCCATACGCCACGTAGCGGGCCGCGTTGGCCGCGACCGCTTCATGTTCGGCGTCGGACACCTCTCGACCCACCTTCGCCGGAATGCCGATCGCGAGCATCCGCGCCGGAACGGTCTTGTCCTGGGTCAGGATGGCACCCGCACCGATGATGGCACCGTCACCGATGACCGACCGGTTCATCACCGTGGCGCGCATCGCGATCATGCACCCGTTTCCAACCGTTGCACCATGCACGATCGCGCCGTGCCCGATCACCACGTCATCGCCAATGATGGTCGGCACGTCCGTATCCACATGCACGACCGATCCGTCCTGGATGTTCGTGCGCGCGCCTATCCGGATCGGTGCCATGTCGCCTCGCACGACTGCCCCGTACCAGACGCTGCTTCCCGCGCCAATCGTGACATCCCCGATCACGTACGCCGAATCGGCGATGAACGCATCGTCTGCGATGGTAGGCCAGATGCCTCGGAACGGCAGGATGGGCATGCGGTGTCCTTTCACGATTGGTCGGCTGAGCGAAGTGTATGTAAA
>DDYL01000004.1:10781-11168 GCA_002347925.1 Chloroflexi bacterium UBA2235
CGGCGCGGAATGTGTCGGTTCCGACGCGACTACGCTACCATCACCGTCCGTGTCAGGCCTGATTGTCCAGAAATACGGCGGTTCATCCGTCGCCACCACCGACCTCATCCGCAACGTTGCCCGTCGGCTTGGTCGTGTGCGCGATAGCGGCACACGGGTCGTGGGCGTCGTGTCAGCCATGGGGGACACCACCGACGACCTCTTGGCGATCGCCAAGCGTGTCACGCCCGACCCGGGCGACCGCGAACTTGCCCTTCTGCTTTCCACCGGAGAGGTCGTCACCGCCACGCTCATGACGATGGCCCTGAAGTCCGAGGGGTATGACGCCATTGCCCTGACCGGGTTCCAGGCGGGGATCCGCACCAACCCTGTCCACACCAAGGCGCA
>DDYL01000004.1:11212-12170 GCA_002347925.1 Chloroflexi bacterium UBA2235
GATCAGGACATCGCGGTCCTCGGACGGGGCGGATCCGATACGACCGCCGTCGCGGTCGCGATTGCGCTTGGTGCGGATCAGTGCGAGATCCTCAAGGACGTCGACGGCATCTACAGTGCTGATCCGCGGGTCGTGCCGAAGGCCCGCAAGCTTGATTTCATCTCGTACGAGGAAATCCTGGAACTTGCCCGCGCCGGTTCGCAGGTCCTCCATCCGCGCGCGGCCGAATTGGGTGAGACCTACGGGATGCCCATCGTGGTGCGGTCAAGTTTCCACGAGGCGCCCGGCACCACCATCGTCACAGGAGATGCCATGCCACTCGAAGGGCGGGAACGGGTCCGCGCGATTGCCCACGACACCGATGTTGCCAGGATCACGATCGTCAGCGTGCCGGACCGTCCCGGTATCGCCCACAGCATCTTCGCACCGATCGAGGCAGCAGCGATCAGCGTCGACGTCATCGTCCAGAATGTCAGCCACCAGAACGTGACGGATATTTCGTTCACCGTATCGCGAACCGACCTGACACGAACCTTGCGCATCATCGAGCCGGTGGCCCACGAGATGCAGGCACAGGCCGTTACCCATTCGGCAACCCTAGCCAAGATCAGCATCGTCGGGTCCGGCATGGTGGCCAATCCGGGCTACGCGGCTCGAATGTTCAGGGCGCTTGCGGAGGCAAACTGCAACATCGTCTCGATCACCACCAGCGAGATCCGGATCACCTGCCTGATTGATGAATCGCAGGTGCCAATCGCAGCCCGCGCCCTGCACGATGCCTTCCAATTGGACGTGATCTGACCTCCTCGCGCCGCACTTTCATCGCAAAGTGCGGCGGGTGTGCGGATTTGAACCGTGATGGCCGTTGCGTTGTGGGTTCGGCAGTCCTATATTTATGGCAGGCACCGCGCCGAGCGCATCCCGATCAGTGGTCTGGGTGGGCCAAGCGCAACGCATG
>DDYL01000031.1 GCA_002347925.1 Chloroflexi bacterium UBA2235
CTGGTGGTGCGTGCGCCGGCGTCGAACAACCGAAGGAGTTCTCCGATGACACGCGCCCGTTCATCGCTGTCGTTGCCCTGAATGGCATGTGTGACGCAGGTCTGGAGGTGATCCTCCAGCAAGACCGACGCGACACGCCCGACCGCGCCCTGAACCGCCTGCAACTGCTGGATGACATCGATGCAGTACGCATCGTCCTCGACCATGCGTATGACACCCCGAAGGTGACCGTCGATGCTCTTCAAGCGGTTCAGGACATGGGTCCGGCGGTTCGGTGTAGCCACGATGTTCTCTCGTTCTCGCCGCTCCGTGCCAGCGCACTGGACGGAGAGCGACTGCATGGAAAACGTACCACAACCCCTACCCCCCTGGGGGAGGGGTAAAACCCGAATCGGGGCCATGGGCGACGCGGGACCCCGCGCGGCGGTATCGTGACTGGGTACGAATGAAGCGAGGATGACAATGCGTCTGGGATTCAGTGCGTGGGCGATGTCGACGATGCCGGTTCGGGACCAGATATCACTGGTGCACGGATTGGGCTACCAAGCCATCGAATTGGTCGGCGGGGATACGGATGCCCTCAACCCGATGACGGTGACCGATACCGAGGTGCGGGATATCAGGCGCGCGCTTGACGACTCCGGATTGGAATTGCCGTCAATCGCATGCCACGGAAACCTGCTTGAGACCGACCCCGCAGTGCGTGCCCATGCGTGCGCCCGGGTGATCGCGGGCATGGAACTTGCCGTGCGCTTGGCGGGACCATCCGGGCCGCCATGTGTGGTGACCATGGGATTCGGCCTTCCTGAACAGTTCGATACCCACCGCCAACAGATCGCGGACAACTTCGCGGAACTTGCGCGTGCCGGGGCACACCTTGGTGTGATCGTCGCATTGGAACCTCACGTCGGGCAGGCGCTAGACCTGCCGGACCGCGTGCAGTGGGTCCTGGACGCGGTGGACTCACCGAACTTTCGGTTGAATTTCGACAACAGCCACTTTGAAGTGATGGGTTGTGACTTCCATGCATACGTGCCCCAGTTGACCCGGTATGCGGTCCATACCCACATGAAGGACCAGCGGGGCATTGCGCCGGGGTTCGAGTTCCTTGTGCCCGGCGAAGGAACATTCGACTACGCGGCGTACCTGCCGGCGATCGAGAAGGCTGGATACAACGGGGCGATCACCGTCGAGATCAGCAAGATGGTCCAGAACCGGCCGGACTACGATCCCGCAGAGGTCGCTGCCCGGAGTTACCGCACACTGACCGACGCAGCCAAGCGCGGTGGGGTGACGTTTGCGCCAGTTGCGTAAGAATTTAGCCAGCCGTTACCCATTCCAATTGAAGACCCCCTCTCACCCCATCTCCGCTCCATGACCCCACTCCTTTCCCAAGCGGGAAAGGGGACTTCCCCATTAAGGACACCGACAATGCCCGCACCAAAGACGCCGGAAACGATTTACAGCATCACGATCAACGACGCGGACGGCAACCCGACGACACTCGCGCCGTACCGCGGCGATGTCCTGATGATCGTCAACACAGCGAGCTATTGAGGCCACACTCCCCAGCACGGTGTGCTGGCCGCCCTCGAGAAGCGATACGGGCCGAAGGGCTTCCGCGTTCTCGGGTTTCCCTGCAATGACTTCGCCAACGAGGAACCGGGTGACCTGCCGGAAATCGCCGCATTCTGTCGACGTGAATACGGGGCGACCTACCAACTGTTCGACAAGGTTCATTGCGTGGGACGGGAGATTCATCCGATCTACCACTGGTTGACCACGCAACCGTTGAAGCCGGGAAAGGTGGAGTGGAACTTTGCGAAGTTCCTGATCGGCCGCGACGGAACGCTGGTCGGCCGTTGGGCGCCGGCAACTGACCCGGATTCGCGCTTGATAAGGAACGCCATCGACCAAGCCCTGAAGGAAGCTGCCCCGCGCGATTGATGCGCCCCGGGACGTTTCCAAGGAACTACCCCTCTCCCGTTGCGGCGCGAGAGGGGCAGTTGCTCGCTGAATCCTGACAACCGCAGACGCATCGGATCCCGTGATGAGTTCGAATTCCCCCGAGGCACTTGCGAACCAGGCTCGCCCCACGGCTTCTCCGCCGACTTCTCCAATTGCGCCACCTGATGACCCCTACTTCAAGTGGAAGGTGCTGTTTGTCTCGGGCAGTGGCATTTTCATGGTCACCCTGGACAGTGGCGTGGTCAATGTGGCGCTGCCGGCACTGGCCCGGGAGTTTGACGCGGCTTTGACCATCACCCAGTGGGTGTCGCTTGGATACGTGCTTTCAGTTACCGGGTTCCTGCTTCCGGCTGGCAAGCTTGCCGACCTGCGAGGTCGCCGCGACGTCTTCCTTTTCGGGTTTGGTGCATTCGGACTGGCGTCAATCCTGTGCGGGATCTCGCCGGGTGTCTACTGGCTGATCCTTGCACGCGTCATCCAGGGCATTGCCGGCGCATTGATCCAGGCCAACACCGGGGCACTCGTGGCGTCGGCATTTCCTGCGAAGGAACGTGGGCGGGCCCTCGGGTTGCAGAGTTCCGTCGTCTCCATCGGTTTACTCTCCGGGCCGGTCATCGGCGGGTTCATTACCGAATTCATCGGCTGGCGCTGGGCCTTCTACGTGAATGTCCCGATCAGCGTGATGGCAATCTTCATGGGATTGCGATTGCTCGGGAAGTCGCCACGGCAGGCGGGTCAACCATTCGATCTCGCCGGAGCAATTCTGCTGGTGACTGGTGCGGGAGCGACGCTTCTGGGTGTAACGCAAGGGTCGCACTGGGGATGGGAAAGCCCGCTGACCATCGGTGCGATCACCATCGGGATCGGCGCAATTGTTGCCTTGGTCGTCGTCGAACAGCGGGTGGCGCACCCACTGATCGATCAGGTGCTCTTCCAAAGCAAGGGTTTTGTCGCTGCCCTGGCATCGGCCTTCCTGCTGTTCATCACGCTCGCACCGGTCGGATTGCTCGTCCCTTTCTACCTGGCACTTGTCCTGCACCTCCCGGCCAGCCAGATCGGTGCAAGACTGATCGTGATCCCGGCCACGAGCGCGGCAATTGCCCCGATCAGTGGCTACCTGTCGGACCGCATCGGGGTACGGACCCTTGCGGGCATCGGCGCAACCACGACGGCACTGGGACTGCTTTCACTGGTCTTCCTCCCGGACGCAGGGACAACCACGCCCCTGCTCATCAGCCTGCTGGTGATCGGAATCGGGCAGTCGCTCTTCCTCGTGCCGAACAACAGTGCCATCTACGAGAGCGCCCCGCGGGAACGCTACGGCCTGGTTGGCGGGATGGTCGCCCTGAATCGGAACCTCGCCCAGTCATTCGGACAGGCGACCGCTGGTGCACTCTGGACCGGCGTTGTGCTTGCCAACGCACCGGCCGGCATCTCCGAACTCGAGGCGCCGTCGTCCGCCCTGATGCTGGGCTTCCAGACGGTTTTCGCGGTCAGTGTGGTGTGTGCCGCCGCCGCTTTCGTCGTTGCGGTTATCGTGCGTCCACCGCGCGCTACCACCACCGCCCCCGCCTGATTAACATACGCTTCGCTTGACCGGTGCAACAGCACTCACGTCCACGTAGGTAAATCCACCGGACTCACTCAACTCTGATGCGCCAGACGGCTCGGGCATGGACGGAAGTGAAAGTACGATGATGGCCCTCGCGACCAATGCTGCACCGTCGGCGCTGCCGAGGACGAGGGTGGGTGACCTCGCCAGAGTGTCCCGACTGGCTGCACTGCCCTTGTACCGGTGCCAGCGGGGAGTGCGGGGCTGATGGGGACTGCCAGTGCGGTCTCGCCTCCGCCAACCCGGCGATCCGGATCAACTGGGCTGGCCGGTTCGCTTGCGATCGTAGGCCTCTGGAGGCGCGAGTTCACCGGATACAGCCGTGTCCACCTGACCGCCGATGTGCTGGCAGGGCTCAACGTGGGTGCGGTCAGCTTGCCCCTCGCCCTTGCGTTCGGCGTCGCTTCAGGTGCAACGGCGTCTGCCGGGCTCGTAACCGCAATCATTTCAGGGTTGGTGATGGGCTTCCTCGGAGGCGCACCATTCCAAGTGTCGGGACCGACCGGGGCGATGGCCGCCATCCTGGTGGGCATCACGGCGACCTACGGACTGCCTGGCATGTGGCTTGCCGGGGCGATGGCCGGGCTGATCATCATGGGGCTTGGCCTGTTCCGAATGGGCCGCCTGATCCAGTTCATCCCCAGTCCGGTGATCGTGGGGTTCACGTCCGGAATCGCACTGGTGATCGCATCAGGACAACTGGACAACGTTCTCGGTTTGGAGGTCGGGAACTTTCCGCAACAGTACCTTCACCTGATTGCTGTCATCGAAAATCTTGGGAAGATTGACTGGCATGCAATTGTCGTCACCGCCATCGTGATCGGCACCATGGTGACCGTCCCGCGATGGAACCGGAACATCCCGGCGTCGCTCCTCGGGATCGCCCTCGCCACAATCGTGGCGAACGTGCTCGAGTGGCCGGTCCACATGATCGGCCATATTCCGCGCACCATCCTCCTACCGGACCGCCTCGATCCGTCATCGATCACGTTGGACGGGGTCGCGATGCTCGTCGCGCCGGCCGTGTCGATCGCGGTCCTTGCCTCGATCAAGTCGCTGCTGTGCGGAACGGTCGGGGGAAACCTGACGGGCGTGAAGATGAACAACGATCAGGAGTTGATCGCGCTTGGCCTTGGCAACCTGATCATTCCATTCCTCGGCGGAGTTCCAGCATCGGCCGCTGTGGCGAGGACGTCGGTGGCGATCCGGAGCGGAGGGCGCACCCGCCTTGTTCCGATCATCCATGGGTTGGTGCTGCTGGCGGCGGCATTGCTGATCGGCCCGGCCTTGGAGCGGGTCCCACTGGCCGCCCTCGGCGGGGTGCTTCTGGTGACCTCGGTACGGGTGAACGACTGGGTAACCATGCGCTTCTTCGTGCATCGTCGGCTCTGGCACGCCGTGGCAGTCATGCTGGTCACGATGGTTGCCACATACGTGTTCAACCTCACCCAGGCCGTCGTGATCGGGATGGTGGTCTCAGTCCTGTGGTTCGTACGTCAGGCGAGCGTGATTGACGTCAGCCGGCAACCGGTCGACGGGACCCGCATGAAAGAGCGTGGTCAGGAGTTACGCGGGGACCACCCGGGTGTCGAGGTGGTGTACGTGACCGGGCCACTCTTCTTCGGGAATATCTCGACATTCCTGGAGGCTCTCGAGGATGTGCCAACGTCGACGGCGCTGATCCTGTCCCTCCGTGGCATGCCGACGCTCGACGCCGTCGGTGTCCAGGCGATCGAGGAGACAATCCTTCGGCAGCATCACGGTGGCGGTACGGTCCATCTGGTGGGGTTGCAACCGGCATCGAGGCGCCGTCTGGAGAGATCCGGCGTCCTGGAACGCATGGGAACAGGGCGTGTCCACTGGAGCGCCGACCAGGCGATCACGGCGATCGACGCCGAACAACACGCAGCGGATGCGGATACGCCTGCTCCGCACTCCATCTGATCACCCGGCCAGGCACGCTAAGCCAATCGGGATGAGGTTGGACAGCGACGCCACCGCCACGACCACCCCGCCTGATTCATATGCGCTTCGCTTGACCGCGCAGGCCTGCCATCCAGGTCGAGGCAAGTGCCGTCCACGCACCGGCGGGGTGCCCGTCCGCCAGACCAAGACCGTGCCGACCGGCCGGGAAGATGTGCAAGGCATAAGGCACACCGGAGGCGCCGAGTGCACGCGCGTAGACGAGGGGGTGGTTCACCGGGACGGACTGATCTTCCACGGTGTGCCAGATGAAGGACGGGGGAGTGTTAGCGATGACATTCAACTCAGCACTCATCGCGCGCCGCGACGCCACGTCGGCATCTGGCCCGAGGAGATTGTCGATGCATCCCTGGTGAACCTCTTCAATGAATGAGATGACCGGGTAGCACAGGATTGCGAAGTCGGGTCGGCAGGAGGTCTGGAGGACCGGATCGGAGGCATCCGCCCGGCCCAAGTCGAACTGGGTGGACAACGTCGCGACAAGGTGTCCACCGGCGGAAAAGCCGATGACCCCGATGGCGTCCGGGTCGATGCCCCACTCTGATGCACGGTGGCGGACGATCCGGATTGCGCGCTGGGCGTCCTGCATTGGCGCCGGATGACGGTGCGGCGCAACCCGGTACGAGACCACGAAGGCGTGATACCCGAGACTATTGACCCATCGGGCGATCGGATCCCCCTCATGTTCAGCCCGCATGCGGTACCCACCACCCGGCAGAACGATCACTGCCCCGCGCGGTGCTTGTGTCCCGTCATGGCCAAGCAGGAATGGGGTGAGATGGACGGTATCGGCACCGTCAGGGGAGCCTTTGGGCGCATCGGGCCAGACGGCAATCGTGGTTAGGCTAGCGGTGCTCGTACTCATGTCGGGGAGACAAGGTACACGATGGGCCGGGCGGGTTGGCGGTGGGGACGGACCCTGAGGGCATAGCGAGACCCGCCATGCCCCCCAGGAACGCTGCCTACGCCGCGGTGCGGAACAACGGTTCGGTGGCGTGGGCGAGGGTTTCAATGGAGGCGAGTTCGGCCGAGTTGAGGGGCCGGAGATCAGCCGCGATTTCCAAGGCAAGGTCGAAGAACTCGACGTGTCCGGGAGGGATTGCCGCGGTGACCCCGAGGCCGAGAGTGAACCGGAGGGCAAGCGCCGCGTGGTCACGATCCTCGATGGGTTCGTACCACGCCTTGCGCCACTTGCGATCCTCGCGCGTCGTCCCTTCAGGCCACTTGGTCTTCGCCATGCCCTTGAGGGCGAGGATGCCGGCACCACGGCGCTTGGCCGCTTCAACCACCTGCGGTCCAAAGTTTCCTTCGAGGTACGTGCAGAAGTTCAAGGGGAACAGCACTGAGTCGAAGGGGAATCGGTCGAGAAGGGCAACCGCAGCCTCGGTTGAGTGCGCACTGAACCCGAGGTACTTGACCTTGCCCTCGTCACGTGCACGCAGGAAGGTCTCCATCGCGCCGCCAGGCCCGAGGACGGTCTCGACATCCTCCATCTTGGTCATCGCATGCAACTGGTAGAGATCAAAGTGATCGGTGTGCATCTTGGCGAGTGACGATTCAAGTTCGGCACGGGCACCGACTGCATCCCGCATACCCGTCTTGCAGGCCAGGAAGACCCCGTCACGGTGGGGGCGCAACGCCGGTCCGAGACGATCCTCGGCATCGCCATAACTCGGGGCGACGTCGAAGTAGTTGACTCCGCGCGCAACCGCGGATGCGACAAGGCGGTTGGCCTCGTCCTGGGGTGTCTCGGTAACGACGATGCCACCGAACCCGATGACCGACAACTTCTGGCCCGTCTGTCCCAATGTGCGGTATTCCACTTGATCACCCCTGACGAATTCGGTGGGGCACCGCGGAGCGATGCCTGATGGCAGGTTGCCGATTCACGACAGTATCGCACCAACGGCACGCCAACTGGTGGAAGGAGGTCGGCCCCTCAGGACGCGTTCGCGACCAGCGTCTCGACGGTCCCAGATGTATCTTCAGAGCGAATGTCGGCGCCTGCCGGCCCCGTCCCTCCGGGGTTGGCGACCGTCTCGACGGCTTCACGCGGACGGGGCGCGCCTCGGGCCCGGGAGAGGGCGTCGGCCTGTCGGGAGAGTTGCTGCATGCGCTTGGAAAGGTCGGCCCATGCGCGCAGGCGATCAGTCGCGACATCTAGCCGGGTCTGGATCGCCTCGGTGCGGCGTTCAACCGCCCGCACCTGACGTTCGAGTGACCCTGCCCGGTCCTCGGCAGATAGGGCGCGCCGGCGCCACTCGTCACATTCGACCAGGAGCCGCTCCACCCGCTCGAGGAACTGCCGGGCAACCGCGGTTTCCTCGGCACCGGAGACCCGGTCGGAACCATTGTCAGCCACGCGTGCCTCGCCACCAACGGGCCTGACGCGCCCGGCCGTGCCGGACCGGACGACCGACCATTCAGATGATGAACCGGGACCAGAGGGATCGTCTCCGGAAGGCCCGTTGGATCCGGATTGATCTGCATCCGGGGACTGACCCCACGACGGCACGACGCCATACTCATCAAGGGGAGGGGCAAGCAGGACCGTCAGGCGCCGAGATGCGCTGTCGGGAGTGGCCTGGACATCAAGGATCCTACTCGCTTGAAGATCGGCGATGGCGGTTTCGGCGGTTTCGCTCGCGAGGCCGGCACTCCGGTACAGATCCGCAGTTACCCACGTTGCCGGGGTTCCGGGCACGTGTGCACCGATCAAGGTGGCCAGGATGCGCCCGGAAGGGGTGGCCGGGTCGGGGAACACCTCATCGACGGTGGCATCCGTCTCAGCGTCTGAAACCACCGGCGCAGGGCGGGGAGACTTGCGGGGCATGGCGTTGGCACTCCAGATCAGGTGAGTGCGGGGGCCACGAGACCCCCGCACGACCGGTGTGCCGCCGGACCGAACGTGCGTGCACCGATCACATCAATGACCGAAGCGTACACGTCGCCGGATGCCCGAAACCTAGAGGCCGATCGAGATGGCCTTGACTTCGAGGAAGTGGTTGATGCCGTCGGATCCGTTCTCGCGGGCGACGCCTGACTCCTTGAACCCACCGAACGGGATGTGGGGACCGGTTGGCAGTGGGTCGTTTGCGCCCACGATGCCGTATTCAAGACCCTCGGCAACCCGGAAGAGGCGCCCGACATCGCGCGTGAAGAAGTACGCAGCGAGGCCGTAGGGGGTGTCGTTCGCCATGGAGATGGCCTCTTCCTCGGTCTCGAACTCCATGATCGGGAGGACGGGACCGAAGGTCTCCTCGTGCATGACGAGCATCTCGGGATGCGCATTTCCGATGACGGTTGGCTCGAAGAACCATCCATGCAGGTGGCCATTGCCATTCCCGTTGGCGTGGCCATTCGCATGACCATTGGTCGGGGTGGAGAAGGGCTTGCCACCGGCGAGGACGGTGCCACCACGGGCAACGGCGTCGCGGACATGCTCCTCAACCTTGCGGAACCCATGCTCATCGATCAGTGGGCCGACCTGGACGCCGGCCTCGAGACCGTTGCCGACCTTCAGCGCGGAGACGCGGGAAGCAACCTTCTCGGCGAAGGCCCCAGCAATTGACTTCTGCACGTACACCCGGTTGGTGCAGATGCAGGTCTGTCCGGCATTGCGGAAGCGGCTCAGGACGACGGCATCGGCAGCCTTGTCCATGTCGGCATCGTCGAAGACGATGAACGGGGCATGGCCGCCGAGTTCCATTGAAACGCGCTTGACGGTAGTGGCGCACTTGGCGATGAGTTGCTTGCCAACCTCGGTCGAACCGGTGAAGGTGAGCTTGCGGACCTTGGGATTGGTAGCGAGTTCGTCACCCATGCCGGCGGAGTCGGTGCCGGTGACGAGGTTGACGACACCCTTCGGGATCCCGACTTCCTCGAGGATCTTGTAGATCGCGATGGCGATCAGCGGGGTCGCACGGGCCGGACGCAAGACCGCGGTGCACCCGGCAGCCAA
>DDYL01000193.1 GCA_002347925.1 Chloroflexi bacterium UBA2235
GTCTGGCCGAAGCGATTGGCGCGCTTGAGCGGCCGCACAAGTTGCCCCGCAATCTCGACCTTCGTCAACTTGAGAAGACGTAAGAACGCGTCTCGAGTTGTGGTGTCGGGCTAATTTGGTCCGATTCTGGCCGGATTGGCACGTCCAGCCATGTCACTGTCCGGTTCGGGATTCCGCGTCGCTCGGAGGTTGCGGGTCGCGCACGGGTGGTAGCGGTACCAGGCGCGACGGCCGTGGTCCGCCTCGCCAAAGCCATTGCCCAATGGCTGACGACCCAGCGCCTAGCAGGACGGCACCGGCCACGACAATCCACCAAGGGATAGGAGATGACGGTTGGACTGGTACTGCCAGCAGGACGGCACCGGCCATCACGGCCGAAGTGCCTCGTCTCGGCAGGACCCCGCGCGCGATTGCGCCAATCCCGAAAAAAACGGATCCGGACGCGAATGAGATGCCCGCGAGACTGGACAGTCCAGATAGCGGTGTGCCGCCAAACAGGGGACCATTCAGTTCGAACAATCTCGGAACAATCGAGGCGACGGTTCCGAATACGAGTCCATCGGCGAGTTGCGCGGCTGCTTGAAACGTGCCACCGACGATGAGCAGGACGAGTCCGGCGATGTCTACGGACCAAAGGTGGCCGGCTACTCGCATCTGAAAGGCGGTGACACCGGAAAAACCGACGCACAGGCTGATGAAGCCCAAAGCCGAAATCACGTGCCACGTTGCGTAGGACGATGACACAATTTCGCTTGGTGAGGGCGGATGACGGTCATACGGGTGACCGAATGCGCCGGTGCCGACGAGGATCCCGCCGGTGATCATGCAAAGGCCGGCCACCCGGAACACGCGCTCGGCAGGCCACGGGGTTACGGCGACGTGCCATGCCCGCGCCCACCAGTTCATCAGCCGGAAATCCGGACCAGTGCTTGCCTGGTCGTGACCGGTTGCCCGGCCTCGATGAGAACTTCGCTGATGATCCCAGAGTGGGTTGCGATGATTGAACTCTCCATCTTCATGGCTTCAAGCACGGCAATCACGTCTCCGCGCCCGACGGTCATCCCGACTTCGACCGCGATAGAAACGACTCGTCCGGGCATCGGCGCATTGATCGTGACACTCACTGGACCGGACGATTGACGCTCTGCCCGAGCCAACCTTGAAATGCGAGCGCGCGAATCTTCCACTTGCACCATTACTTCTAGCCCGTCGACGTGGAACTTCGTTGGGGCGCAGTCGGCAAGCGCTTGCGCATCAGTTTCAGGGTTCATGACAATCTCGACAGATCGACCGCGGATGACCGCATGCCAATGCCCGGGGCCCACCTGAACGGCGTGCGAGGTTCCGTCAGGACCATTGTCTGACCCTTCAAGAGTATGTTCGGTGCCGTCGATGAAGATCGCATCGGTTGTCTGACCGGGCACGCGGAACCTCCTGTCCCCTCTGGCTGCAGCTTCCTTGTTTCGGGTTGTGACGACTGCAGGTCCCAGGACGGCTTGTCTGGCATTGTGTTGGGAGCTGATTACAAGTGTGGCATGTCTGGTCGATGGTGTTACCAATCTTGTGATCACCGGCCACTGATGCACGTTGAAGCACATCCCTGCACGGGGGTGACGTGACACCAGGGGGCATCGTGCCGACTGACCCATGTTCTCAACCGCGACGCAAGGCTTCGCGCCGGGCGACTTGGCTCCAGTTGCTGATCGCGGTGGTGCCCGCTGCGTCGGGGCGACGGGACTGCAAAGCGTTTGCCCGTGCCCGAGAGGAGACCATGCGGATTGCATCGATTACCTCTGATGACAGTTGTTGGTGGCCCGATTGGGCGGGATCCCAATGTTCGGCCACAAAGTCTGTGGAGACGTCGCCACTCAGGAAGGCCTGGTGGCGGAGGATCCAGCGATGGAATGGGAGGGTGGTTTCAATCCCGGTGATGACATGCTCATCGAGTGCCCGACGCAGCCGTGCTATCGCTATCTCCCGGGTCGGACCCCATCCGATGACCTTGGAAAGCAGCGAGTCGTAGTGGACTCCAACTTCAAGCCCGGGCTCGCATGCGCTGTCAACGCGGACACCTGGCCCCGCGGGCTCGCGAACAATCCCGATCCGGCCAGCTGACGGCGCCCACCCGTTCGCGACATCCTCTGCGCCGATGCGCGCCTCGATGGCATGAAGCGGTGCCNNTGAAGGGGTGCCGGCTGACCATGGATTGCTGGATCGCGCCAACCTGATTGTGCGAGTGCCTCACGCATTGGCGTGCCCGACGCAAAACGGAGTTGGGCGTGAACGAGATCGACCCCGTGAACCAACTCGGTCACTGGATGCTCCACCTGCAACCGTGCATTGACCTCCAGGAAGTAGGTCTCGTGGGTCTCAGGCTCGAATAGGAACTCAACGGTACCGGCACCACCGTAGTTCGACGCCTTGCCGATGGCGATGGCGTCCGCGGCCAGGCGTGCCCTGACGGCATCGGTCAGGCCCGGGGCCGGCGCCTCTTCAACGACTTTCTGGAACCGGCGCTGAACGCTGCAATCCCGGTCGCCAAGCGCGATGACGTCGCCGGCCCCGTCACCAAAGATTTGCACCTCGATGTGCCGCGGCCGTCGTACAAGCCTCTCCAGATAAACCGATCCGTCTCCGAAGGCGGCGAGGGCGATTCGTTGGGCACTTGCGAGCGTTGAAGCGAAGGCGTCATTGGTTTCGACAATTTGCATGCCCTTGCCACCGCCTCCGGCGGCCGCCTTGATGAGCAGCGGGAACCCAATGTCATGGGCGACCTGAACGGCCTCAGCAACGGTGGCGACAGGGTTCGCGGTGCCTGGAACCAGGCGGGCACCGGCAAGTTTGGCAAGTCGTCGCGCTTCCACCTTGTTTCCGGTGGCATCGAGGGTGGCGGGTGATGGTCCGACAAACGTCAGGCCGGCATCAAGGCACGCCTGCGCAAACGCACCCCGCTCTGATAGGAACCCGTAGCCCGGGTGGACTGCCTCGGCACCCGTGTTGCGGGCGGCAGCGAGGACCAGAGATGCATCAAGGTAGCTCAGGGATGCCGGCGCAGGTCCTAGCCGGACGGCAAAGTCCGCAAGCATTACGTGGCGCGCGGTTCGGTCGGCATCGGAATAGACCGCTACCGCCTCGGCACCGACTTCGTGGATGGCCCTGATGATCCGGACGGCGATTTCGCCGCGATTGGCCACAAGGACTCGTCGGAACATGGATTGTCTCCCAATTGAGATATCGGTGAACCCCCACCCCATCGCCGTTTTTGCTCAGACCGTGCTTCGCAACAAACTTGGATGGACGCGCCCCGGGTTCCCCGCGCACGTCCAATCATCCAAGGCCGATGACCTGCGATTCACTGACCTTCCCCACGGTTGTCGGCCGTGGGGAAGGTCAAAGTGGAATGTTTCCGTGCTTCTTCGGTGGGTTTGATAATCGCTTGTGGCGCAACACATCGAGACCGGAAATCAGTTTGCGTCTTGTCTCATGCGGTTCGATAACGTCGTCGACATACCCTCGCGCGGCTGCTGCGTACGGGTTCGAGAAGCGTTGGCGATAGTCGGCGACCAAGCGCGCTCGTTCGGCGGTAGGGTCGGACGCTGAAGCGAGTTGGTCACGGAAGATGAGGGGTACCGCACCTTCGGCACCCATGACCGCAATCTCCGCACCGGGCCAGGCAAAGTTCAGGTCGCCACGCACGTGCTTGGAAGACATCACGTCGTACGCCCCTCCATAGGCCTTGCGGGTGATGACCGTGAGTTTTGGAACGGTTGCTTCACAGTACGCGTAAAGAAGCTTCGCCCCGTGCCGGATGATCCCGCCGTGTTCCTGAGATGTGCCCGGGAGGAACCCAGGGACGTCCACAAAAGTGACGATTGGCAGGTTGAAGCAGTCACAGAACCTAACGAACCGCGCGGCTTTGGTACTTGCATCGATGTCGAGGACTCCGGCAAGCGACGCAGGTTGCTGGGCGACGGTTCCTACTGACCGTCCCCCGAGCCGCGCGAAGGCAGTGATGATGTTCGGAGCGAACAGTGGCTGCACCTCGAGCAACGTCCCGCGATCAAAGACCCTGCCGAGCACGGCTTTCATATCGTAGGGAATGCCCGCATCAGCCGGAACCATGGTGTCGAGTTCGGGGTCGGCACGCGATGCCGGGTCACCAGTATCCACAAATGGCGGGTCGTCCAGATGATTGGACGGCAGGTATGACAGGACCTGTCTGACGAGCTGCAGGCAGTCGGCTTCGGTTGGTGAGATGAAGTGCGCGACGCCACTGGTTGTGGCGTGTACCTCGGCACCCCCGAGCGCTTCGGCGTCGACATCCTCATGCGTCACCGATTTCACGATATTTGGACCGGTCACGAACATGTAACTGGACCGGTCGACCATCGCGACGAGGTCGGTCATCGCGGGCGAGTAGACGGCTCCCCCTGCACATGGCCCGAGGATTGCCGAGATTTGCGGGACCACGCCAGACGCCATGACATTGCGCAGAAAAATCTCGGCATACCCGCCCAGGGCAGCCACACCTTCCTGAACCCGGGCGCCACCGGAGTCATTGAGACCAATGATTGGCGCGCCGCTCCGGACAGCAAGGTCCATGACCTTGCAGATTTTCTCTGCGAAGGTCTCTGACAATGAACCACCGAATACGGTGAAGTCCTGAGAGAATACGAAGACCGTGCGACCGTCAACTCGCCCCCACCCGGTAACAACTCCGTCACCGAGGATGTAGTCATGCTCAAACCCAAAAGCAGGCGGCCGATGAGTGACGAGCATGTCAGTCTCTTCAAAGGAACCCGGGTCGAGGAGAAGGTCCAGCCGCTCGCGCGCCGAGAGCTTGCCACGGGCATGTTGCTGGGCTATGCGCGCCTCGCCACCGCCGAGACGGGCCCGCGCTTTCATGGCACGGAGTTCGGTAACACGTGGATCGACAGGTCGTGCGTCGGTATTTTCAGATGGAATTGACTGGGTCACGCCGCTGCATGTTAGCACGGTCGAAGTGCAGTTCCATCCCTCATCGTGATGCGATCCTTGACCCGATGGCCGACTGTGATTGGGATTGACAAGATGGTGCGGATAGTGACACTCGTGGACGCTGGACCTGTTTTGCTGCGGTCCCGGCCCAACCTGCTTGTGCGGCCTTCCCAGTCAGCGACCGTGGGGCGACCAGTGTGGAACGTCCGTTCACTGTTTAAGCGACGTTCACGGACTGAGTTGCCCCTGAGGTCTATGGTGGTCGTCGCAGCGCTGATCGTCTGGTTCGGATCGATACTGGTCCTGCCGTTCAGCGCATCTGCATCCGCTCCGTCCCCGCTGCCTCTGCCGCCAGATTGGTCAGTTCAACCCCAGACCTTCAGCCGTGATGGCTGGGACGACTGGGAGACCCTGAACGGGAGCTTTTTTACCCAGGGAACTGACACCGAGGATCGTTCACTAGGTTTCCGGATCACGAACGATGGAGGCATCGCACTCTGGCGTGACTTCAAGGCATTGGGCGGCCCGGACAGACTTGGATATCCCATCTCACGCCGGTTCGAGTACGCGGGCATTGTTGCCCAAGTGATGCAAAAGGCGGTCCTCGAGTGGGACCCGATTGAGGCGCGCGCTGTCCCCGTGGCGGTCTATGACCTCCTTTCAATGGCTGATCTCGATGGTTGGCTTGAGACCAAGAGACTTGTGCCTCCGGCGGTCCGACCACTCCCAGGTGAACCAGCATTTACCGAGGCGATAGCACGTGAACGGTTGCGCTGGCTCGATGCGTCACCTGCGCTGAAGGCGGCCTACTTGGCGGCCGATGACCCGCTGGAGGTGAATGGCTTGCCCTCGGCGCCTATCACCGACATGGGCCGCGTGGTGGTGTTGCGGACGCAGAGACGGGTCTTCCAGTACTGGAAAGTGTCGACAACGTTTGCCCGCGCTGGCCAAGTCTCGGTCATGGCTGTCGGTGAGGTTGTCCGCGAATCGGAACTCTTCCCCGCCGGCGCCTTCGACCCCGAAGACGGCCATGACGCCATTGCCGCGCCAGTCCGGTCGCTGTCAGACCTTCCGGATGACCAGGTCTCGGCTTGGCAGTCAATCCGAGAGAAGGTGAGGCCGGCGATCGTGGAACTCACGGATCGAAAAACCGGTCGGGGTACCGGGGTGATCGTGGATGTAGATGCCGAGGGGGCAGTGGTCCTGACGAACAATCATGTCGTGGATTCCGTTGATCGGGAGACGCTTGTCGCGCGACTTTTCGACGGACGTATCGTTGGTGTCGAGGTGATCGGCGCCGACGACTGGACCGACGTGGCGGTCGTCAGGCTCCGGGGTGTCACGGACCTGCCTGCACTCCGCCGCGGAACTGACACGAAGGTCGGATCGCAGGTGATGGCCATTGGGTTCGGGGTCCTGTTTCCGCCGATGCCGAGCGCAAAGGTAGGCGTCATCCAAGGGCTCGCCGGTGAAATCCAGACCTTTCACGACTATCCATTGCGGGGACTAATCCAGCATGACGCATTGATCTCCCCGGGCGACTCAGGCGGGCCATTGATCGATCAGGCCGGGCGGCTGATTGGCGTGAACAGTGCGATCAAGATCGCACGGATGCCGCGTCGAGGTCAGGAACTAATCGGATTTTCGATACCTATTGGGCAAGCGTGGTCGCTCGCTAGCCAATTGCGGGCAACTGGCAAGGTTCCGCGGCCGTATCTTGGAGTGACCGTTGAGGATCTCAGCATTGCGACTGCCCGGCGTCTTGGGCTGGCAGTTACCCAGGGGCTCCTCGTCCGCGAGGTCCCTGAGTCAAGCCCGGCGCAAAAGGCCGGGATCGTCCCTGGCATGGTTATCGTCACCTTCAGTGGACAACCGGTCACTGGTCTCAATGACTTGCGACGGCTGATGGTCACGCGCAAGGTGGGCGACACTGTCGCCGTGACGGTTGTTGCGCCGGGTGGCGCGCGAACTCAATTGCGCGTGGTCATGGTTGAGCGTCCGCAACCATCATGACCGACCGGCAAGGGGCGGTCTTGTGGCGGGCGTGTAAGGTCATCGGTGGTTACCATCAAGTCATGCGAGGCACGATTGAGGAAGCGAACATGAATTCGACCGTTTCCGGTACTGAGCTGATCCGTCGCGCAACTCGGCGCGGTGGCATGACACTTGTTAGCGGTCTTCTTTTGGCAAGTTGCGACATCGCTTTGCCAGGATCAGACGCGAAGCCGAGTGGGTCTTCGGCGACGGCAGCCCCGGGTTCTGCGCCCCAAGCGCTTGCGGGGGCCAACAAGACTGCCACGATCGAACTCGAAAAGGGTGGGATCATCACGATTGGCCTTTTTGGTGGCAACGACCCCAAGACCGATGCGCCAAGTACGGTCAAGAACTTTGAGGCCAAGGCGAACCAGGGGTTCTATAACGGCCTGAAGTTTCATCGCGTGGAGGATTGGGTGGTCCAGGGCGGCGATCCCAAGGGTGACGGTACTGGTGGGGGCCAGATCAATAGCGAATACAACGAGCGTGAATTCCGGGTCGGAGCGGTCGGGATTGCACGTGGTAACGACCCGCGCCTAAATAATGACTCGCAGTTCTTCATCGTGAAACGGGACTCGCCACATCTGAACAAGCAATACACCAATTTTGGCCAAGTGACGGGTGGGTTGGAACTCGTAGTGAAAATCGCCATCGGTGACAAGATCAAGAAAATTACGGTCAAGTAGCGATATCGGCAGAAGCCGGGCGCGTGACTGGCAAAACTGAGACGCGTCGTCCGCCAAGCAACGCGCGGGATGCGGAGGTTCCGTGCAAATAGCGTGTTGAGGAAGGCAATCAGTTGATGACTGGTCCAGACATCCGCGCTACCGGCAGTGGCATCTTGGTTGACTCGGTATACGGTCCAGCGGAGACCCTTCCGGGTCAGTATCCATACACCCGCGGCATCCATCCGACGATGTACCGTGGACGTCACTGGACAATGCGGCAGTACGCCGGTTACGCGAGTGCCGAAGAATCGAACCGCAGGTACCGGTTCCTCCTCAAGGGAGGGCAAACGGGTCTCTCGGTTGCGTTTGACCTTCCCACGCAACTGGGGTACGACCCAGACCATCCACTTGCGAGTGGCGAGGTCGGACGCGTCGGTGTCAGTGTTGCCAGTCTCGATGACATGGCAACACTTTTCGACGGCATACCGGTTGACCGTGTGTCGTCGTCGATGACGATCAACGCGACGGCTCCGATCCTGTTGGCTTTCTACGTTGCCAATGCACTACGGCAAGGCATCGCACCCGCGACCCTGTCCGGAACTGTCCAGAACGACATCCTCAAGGAGTACGTCGCGCGAGGGACGTACATCTACCCCCCGCGCGCGAGCCTGCGCCTGATAACGGACACGGTTGCATATTGCGCACGGGAACTGCCCCGATGGAATCCGATAAGCATTTCGGGCTACCACTTGCGTGAGGCTGGTGCGACAGCAGTGCAGGAACTGGCATTCACGCTGGCGAACGGGATCGAGTACGTTCGGGCGGCGTTGTCTACGGGGCTCGACATCGACGAGTTCGCGCCAAGGCTCAGTTTCTTCTTTGCCTGTCACAACGAGTTCTTTGAGGAAATTGCAAAGTTCCGCGCGGCGCGGCAGCTGTGGGCGGAAACGATCCGTGACCAATTCGGAGCCAAGCGTCCAGAATCGTGGAAACTTCGGTTTCACACCCAGACTGCCGGCAGCACACTTACCGCGCAGGAACCGGAAAACAACGTCATTCGGGTTACCTTGCAGGCATTGGCCGCGGTAATGGGTGGCACCCAAAGCCTCCACTGCAATGCACTCGACGAAGCCCTAGCACTACCGACCGAGGCGACCGCCCGCACCGCGTTGCGCACTCAGCAGATCATTGCTCACGAGACTGGTGTCACCGACACCGCCGACCCCTTGGGCGGGAGTTACTTTGTCGAGGCACTTACTGACGAGGTTGCAAACGGTGCCCGACATCTTTTGGCGGAAATTGCACGGATCGGTGGCGCGATGAAGGCCGTCGAGACCGGATACTACGCCCGGCTCATCGAGGAGAGTGCGTACAGATATCAACGCGCCGTCGATGACGGTTCCCAAGTGATCGCAGGTGTCAATCGGTTCAGAAGCGAAGGCGTTGCCGAACCGGAAACACAGGCCCTGCTTACCGTTGACGCTAACCTGGGCGCGCAGCAAGCCCGCCGCTTGGTCTTGCTACGGGCGAATAGAGATGAGGCCAGCGTCCAAGCGGCTCTGACACGTGTTCGCGAGGTCGCTCGGGGGAGCGGAAACGTGATGGAACCGCTAATTCATGGCGCGCAGGCAAGGGCCACCCTAGGGGAACTTGCTGGCGCACTGCGGGACGTCTTTGGGGAATACCGGGAGTGATCCTGGGCATCGATCATGTTGGAGTCGTGGTTTCAAACCTCGGCAAGGCGCGATCAAGATTTGCAGCCATCCTTGGCAGGGAATCCGGTCCTTCCGAATTGGTGGCGTCCCATGGGGTCCACGTCGCCTTTGCTCCACATGGATGGCAAATGGCCTCAGAGGCAGCCCTCGAGGCTGGAAGCCTCATCGGAGCCCCGCAAGTAGGGGCTGACGTTCTTTTGGATGGGACGCGCCTCGAGTTTCTTGAGCCTGTTGATGAAACCAGTGCCGTGGCCCGGTTCATGGCGCGTCGAGGCGAAGGGCTTCATCACATTTGCTTCGTGACTGACGATATCGGGGCTGAGCTTGAGCGACTTCGGCCCGACTTTGACCTCATTGACGATGCGCCACGTCGCGGGCACGGTGGCCTCGTTGCCTTCCTGCACCCGAAGCAAAACCATGGGGTTCTCGTCGAACTTCTCCAGCGCGACCCTGCGACCCCAGTGGCATTTAGTCACACCGCCGATCCGAGCGAACCGGATTCTGCTGTCGCAGACACGGGTTCTCAAGAAGTCGCAGGACGAGTTGCGACTGCTGGGCCGGTAGACGATAAGTCGGTCACGCTTCTGGAGCTTGCGCGAGCTGGAGATCGGCGAGCCTTGGCCAGGGTGCTCACGATTGTCGAGACCGGCAGTCCAAGTGCCGGAACACTCGTTCACAATGCTCGGCAAGCACTTCTGGGGACCGGGTTCGTTGCGAAACGAACACGGGTCATCGGAATCACTGGTGCGCCGGGTGCGG
>DDYL01000185.1:0-2287 GCA_002347925.1 Chloroflexi bacterium UBA2235
GGGTGCTCACGATTGTCGAGACGGGCAGTCCAAGTGCCGGGACACTCGTTCACAATGCGCGGCAAGCACTTCTGGGGTCCAGGGCTCTTGCGAAACGAACACGGGTCATCGGAATCACTGGTGCGCCGGGTGCGGGCAAGAGCACACTGGTGGGCGCACTTGCGCGGTCGATGCGGAGGGCGGATCCGGATCACCGGATCGCAGTCCTGGCAATTGACCCGAGTAATCCGTTTACCCGGGGTGCTCTTCTTGGTGATCGTATCCGGATGCCAGAGGCATCTGGGGACGATGGCATCTTTATCCGGAGTGTTGCGGGGCGTGGGTCGGGAGACGGCTTGTCGCGCAGTGCGGGCGAAATGCTCGCGGTCCTCCAGTATGTTGGGTTCGACACGGTGTTGTTGGAAACCGTTGGCGCTGGTCAGGATGAGCTGGCTGTCGGTGCCCTGGCGGACACGGTGATCGTGGTGTTCGCTCCTGGTCTCGGTGATGGAATCCAGGCGCTCAAGGCGGGGCTCCTTGATCTTGCCCAGATCGTGGTGGTGAACAAGGCGGATCTGGACGGTGCCGCAGCGCTGGCTTCACAACTGGCATTCGGGCGAAACGATTCGGTCACGATTGTCGCGACTACTTCAACAACCGGCTCCGGCATCGATGAACTTCGGGAGGCAATCGCCCAGTGCGCGAACGACACCGGTCCAGTTCAGTCCAGCCGACACCAGTTGGTGACAAGTTCGATTGTCCAGACGGCAGTGGACCAATTTCGTGCGTCGCTTCTGGTCGCGATTGATGGGAACCCTTTGTGGGCCGACACGATCAGTCGGGTGCAGAGACGGGAGATGTCTGTGGACGAGGCCGCGAGACGTTTCCTAGCCGGAGTTCTAAAGGCAGAAATCTGACCCGGACCGCCGCAAACGTCCTGTCGGTCGTACAGATGCGATCATTGCTCGACGAAGTGGGACGGGCTGATTGAAGTCGTGCGCCGTCCCTGACTCAAACACCGCCTGCCTTTGGTCGCGCACGGATGCACGGGCTGCTGGTGGACGGGTTAGTGATGGGCGGCAAGTCAGCGAATTTGGGCCGGCGGCTGCGGGGCCGGCATGAGAGACATGAGAATGACGTCACGGGGTGAGCGCGCAAACGCAAACGGCACCGCAGTCGTGTCGGCCTTTCCGTGGGAGCTTGCTGTCGGTGCGTTTGCCGGTGCTTCTGTACTGTTGGCCATCGTTCTGGAACGAGCTGGCAGTACGGTGCCGGCGTTGATCTTCGGTCTTCTAGGCGTCGTACTCACGTGCGTCGCTGCCGTAACCGGGTGGCGTCGGGTCAATGCAAACCCACGTCGTCGCGTCCGGGGACGCATGGTTCAGAGTGGGGGCAAAGGGGCAAATTCGTCGCTTGACCAACTTGACTTTGGTGAGGCATCCCCGGGAGATACCGTCCGCTCACGGATGGCTACCCGAACCGGCGAGGATGGCGCGGAGATCGACCTTGGGACAATCCCGGACTTTCGCGCCCGGCGTGATCGGATAGCAGTTGTGCCGCGGGACGCCTCGGCTGGGGGGCTGGCGGGGTCAGGCAGCAATGCGGAGCCGGGGCGTGGTGATGATGCGGGCTGGGGTTCCGGAGGTGGACGCGTTCTTGGACCACAGCTAGAGTCGCTGGCACGTGACTTCCAGTCCGTCGCTGGAGCGTTGGCGGCTGCGGTGCTTGTCCGACGCGGTCGATTACTTGTGCCACTTGTTGCATCTGGGGACTGGTCAGCGGCCCGAGAGGTTCGCGCCGGTTCGGCACCGGGGACGTTTGCACCCCGAGGTGCGCCGAGCGATGCCTCGCCACCGGAGTTTCCCGTAGACGACCAACTGGCGGAGATCCTGGCGGCTGTGTCCAAGGCACTTCCGTTCGAGCGGTGGCAGGAGATCGAAGATGTGCCTCCGGGATTGCTCCCACTCGTTGGGCTTGCGGACCAAGGTGCATCTTTAGGTGTCGCCAGTACACACCGTCGGGGATTTCTGGCACTCTGGGTCGCGTCGGGACGCGACGGATTGCGTCGGTATTCGGACCGTGACCTTGGTGCACTTGAAGCATTCGTGCGTGAACGAGTGAGTGTCGTCGGGGCCGACTTGGCCGCCGCTGCGCTTCCGACAGGACGCCCATGATTGCCGGGTGCTTCGCCAGTTCGTCGCTACCTACGATGCCGCATGGCTCACGGTTATCCGGAGTGAGGTCTGGAGTGGCACTCCGTCGGATGATCCGAGGCAACTGGATCAGTCTTCCAACGTAAACCTGCGCA
>DDYL01000185.1:2314-14821 GCA_002347925.1 Chloroflexi bacterium UBA2235
GGTGCGTCGTGCCCGAGCGGACACTCTGTGCATGCCAATGGTCGGCATGGACCTTCCCACAGACCGATCATGCCCTGCTGTACCGATGCCCGGCGCACCGTGGGTTCCCCGCGTCCACCAAGTCCGATCCGGCGCCCGACTTCACGGGTGATCCAATTTGATGCCAGGGCGGGGTGCGTGGCGTACACCTCACGGGCGGCCTCTGAGAGATCACGTTTCCCGGTCATCAGTCCCCACGCTGACAAGAGCGGAAGGAGGACATTGACAACAATGTCAGCGGCGCGCGCTGGGCCGACAAGTGCGGGCTGCGAAGGCGAAGGCCTGACCGTCACCAGTCCGGCTAGGTCGCCGTGGACCGATCCGCTTTTTGTGTTCGCACTCCTACTCCGGAACTCGACTATTGCCGCCACGCGGGCGATCATTGCGTCACTCGCTTGCTGTCCCACCCTTGCTATGTGTCCGGAGCGTGACGCACCGTGGTCCGCGGATTCTGTTGGCTGTTGACTACCTGGCCAACTCGACATTATGCGAACGAGCGCCGATAGACGCCGATGAGGGCTATTCTCAGGACGCACACTGGTTTTCGACCATGCAATCAGTGGAATCGGGTCTGCCGCAACCGATTTGCCACTCGTGCCGTCGATCTGAGTCCAAAGGCTTTGGGCGTGGGCCATTTGGAACCCGAGTGGTGTGGGTTCTGACGCATGTCTCGCACCAGTCAGGAACCCGCCAGTCCCAAGGAGGTACGCCTCGGCCGCCGCTTCGCCAAGACCGGAATTTTCGAATGACATGTGCACTGATCGAACTCGGCGCAGGGTTGCAATTCGGGCACATCGTTCCATCGGCGCTTCGTTGCCTCCATAGCCGAGCGCAATGGCAATTTCCTCCCAGGCAACCTGGTCATGTGCACCGATCCCCGATACCGCGTTCAACCGAGCTGCGAGGATTGCCTCACGTTTTGCAAATCGCGAAAGTCCGAGATCGTGCAGCCGGTCACTTGGCCTGGTTCCACCACATGGGAAGTCCGCAACGCGTGACGGGGTCAAATCCAGACCTCGTGTTTGGGCAAGGTTGAGGACGTATCTCGGAATCGCGACGGTCGCGGCATTTGCACTGCGGAGGTCATCCGACCAACCTGACGGTGATCCCCCGTAAACATGGAGAACAACGTTTCCATAGCGCGGATCTGCGGAGTGGCCATGGCGGTACCAGTCACGTGCGTCTCGATGAATCTCGACATCACCCCGGAGTTCTCCCGACGGCCCTACCAGGATTGCGTCGCGGAAGTCCGGGCCGGGTGCCTTGCTTGCCCAACCGGGGAACCTGACGACGACGGTAATGGGTGGAGTGTCTGGTGACCCGGACTGGCCGGGGGATGCTGTCGCGGGCCCGTTGTCGATCGGGATTGTCCAGCCGGTTGATGACTGCCAGATAGCGTGCAGGTCACGTTCCGGGGTCATGAGGAACCCTGAGGCGGGCTCATTCACCGTGATGGCGGGTGGCCGGTTGGTGCAAGTCAAGTAATCAGTGAGCGTCACTGTCGAAATCCGGACTGTCGATGGTTTGGCAGGAAGCCGTAAGGGTTGAATCGGTGTCAATCATCGAGATCATTGCGCCGTGCGTGCTGGAAGTTTCGTCAATCTTCGCGAAGTGGGTGATGGCGGCAGACGGGTATTCTGGATACCGGGCGGGACGGCTGGTAGGTGCCGTGGAAAGGCGAATAGACACGTTGTGGCGTCTCGGTAGCGCAAAGTCCCGTTGGTCAGGTCGATGGCGCATCCGGCATGGCCTGAGCCTTGTTGCATCCGCATCGTTGATTGCCTTAACGAGCGTTTGGGTACTTCCGGGTGCGTCCGGGGCTACTTCACCCGAATCTGCCTCGAATCATTCCGGGACGAGCATTTTCGGTAGGGATGCCGACGCCATTGGGGACGCCCCGGTTTCGGACCCGGCAATCGTGACCCGAAACGTGCTCGCGAGGGTAACGCCGCCTCGCAGAGATGAAGTTGCACTTTCGCGGAGGTACCGGGGTGCATGCACCGATCCGCTGCCTACTCCGGTAGCCCTTTCACGCACCGCAGAGGCGGGTGAACATCGGCGGTTCTGGGTCCTCGACGAAGGCAAGCGCACGTTCTTCCAGGCGGACACCACCTTGGCAGGTCAATCTGATCACCTTCTCCTCTATGTGCAGGACGGCGTGCCAGTCGCGCCCGGGGCGATTGACGAAACAATCAGGCAGTTCGAAGAGAAGTCATTGCCGCTCCTTGAACGGGTCTTTGGCGCATTGCCCCCTGGAACGCGGATATCCGTCTTCAACGGACGCGTTCCGGGCGTCGGAGGGTACTTCTCGTCCAGCGACCTTGTTCCGGTCCAGTCGAACCCATATTCCAACGAACGTGTCATGGTGTACATGAACACGGACACCACCAAACCCGGGCAGCGCCGTTACGACGGCGTCCTTGCGCATGAAGTCCAGCACCTGATCCACTGGGCTCGGCATCCCCAGCAGGATTCGTGGATCAATGAGGGCGCGTCGGAATTGGCGATGGCCCTATTGGGGTTCGGTCAGACGTCTCCGGCACGCGCCTATCTGCTACGCCCGGGCCTCCAACTCAACGCATGGGCAAGCAAGCCATCCGAGGCAATCCCGCACTACGGCGCATCGCTGCTCTTCTACCAGTACCTGAGCCGTCGGATTGGCGGTTATGACAGAATCGCCGATCTCATCGCGAGCCCTGGGGTCTCGACACAGACTGTCGATCATTTCCTGGCGACGCTGGGAGCAACGTCGTTGAACGGCATCGGGACGCTTCGAGACTTTGATGACCTCTATCGCGACTTCGTGGTGAGCAACCTTCTTGATGACCCGTCGGTTTCAGATGGCCGGTACGGATATGACCCTGGTATTTCGCCAGGAAAGGTCACTGCCGACGACCAGTTTGAGCTTTCGAAATCACGACCGGGTGCTATGGGATTTGCAGTTGACGGAACGCTACCGCCGTACGGCGCGCGGTACATCGAGGTGACTGGCGCAGGTCCGGGCGACCTTTCAGTCCGGTTCGACGCACCGGACCGCGTTGAATTGATCAAGAACTCAGATTCCGCATCTGGGTTTTGGTGGTCGGTCTCCGCGGATGAGGTGGACGCAACGCTCATGCGCGACATTGACCTTACGAGAGTGACGACGGCGTCTCTGGAATTTGAAGCGTGGTACGACCTGGAAGCAGACTATGACTACGCAGGTGTTGCGGTTTCGGAGGACGAGGGTTGTACGTGGAAGACCGTGGAAGCGACTTCGACGACGATGGCGAACCCAGTCGGTCAGAACCCCGGTATCGCGTTTACGGGTACGAGCGGGCCAGGTACGGATCCGTCGTGGCTGAGGCAGCGGGTTGACCTTGATCGATACACCGGGAAGAAGGTCAGGTTGCAGTTCTTCATGATGACGGATCAGGCGTACCACGGCGCCGGCTTGGCGTTGCGTGGCATCAAGGTTGCTGCGGTTGGCTTCGACGATGAGGTGGCGCATGCCCGCGGCGAAGTCTCCGATGGGTGGAAGGCGTCTGGGTTCATTCGGACCCAGAATGCCGTAAAGGCGGACTGGTCGGTCCAGGCGGTGGTGTTCGGCTCGGGGGGGATCAACGTCGTGCCAATGAGAGTTTCTGACGCCGGTTCGATGGCCGCAACTGGGACACTAAGGGTCGCGGGGTTCGGGCGCGACACGTCGCGGGTTGTGCTGGTGGTGTCTCCGATGGCACCGGTGACGCAACAGCGCGTCAGGTTCAGAATAACTGGTGAACTGGAGAGCGATCGTTCATGAAACTCTCGCCGGCACGGCAGTGATCCTTGGCAGGTTTGGCAAGCACGTTCGTTGGCTGGTTGGCCGGCGAGGCGTACATTTCAATCTTGTCCGGGTCATTGTTTGCTTGATCGTCGTTGCCGGAATGTCGTCCACGCATGACGGCATTGCGGCGCCATTGGTTGGGTGTGATGCACCACTCGAACGGACCGGGTTTGCGAAGAATGACCCGGGCGCGCGGGCACTGCTCGGACTTACCCGGGACTGGACGGTCGCGCAACGGGTGGGCCACCTGCTTGTAGTCGGTGTCACTGGAACCGAAGTCACGCCTTCACTAGCTGAACGAATTCAAACCAACGCTCCGGCCGGAGTCTTCCTCCTCGGGAGGAATGTTCGCGACCGGAACCAACTGCGTGAGCTCACGAGGTCAATAACCGAGGCTGGCCTGAGACTGAACGGTGGCGTCGCGCCACTGGTCGCCGCAGATTTCGAGGGTGGTTCGGTGAACGCCTTGCGGGCGGTTACCGGGACTACACCGGCCGCATCNNCCGGTTGCTGATATCCGCCCTCCTGACGGAGGTTTCATTGGCACGCGCGCCTTCGCGACAACCCCGGGTGTGGTGGCGTCGCTGTCTACCGCATATGCCCGTGGTTTGCGCCTTGGGGGCGTGATCTCGGTGCTGAAGCACTTTCCCGGCCACGGCGCGGCGCTTGGAGATTCGCATGACCTCCTGCCGGTGCTCTCTCACGACCTGGCGACGCTCGAAGCCGAGGACTTGCTTCCGTTCGCAAATGGCACGCGCTCGGGGGATGCCGGAATGGTCATGGTTGGGCACGTTCTGGTCCCGGCGGTCGATGCGGTCAGTCCGGCTTCACTTTCTGCGCCGGTAATCATGGGATTGCTCCGTGAACGGTTGGGCTTTGGCGGGGTGGTGATCACCGACGAGATGAAGATGCGGGCGGTATCTGCCGAGCGAAGCGTGGTCGAAGCGGCCTCTACTGCCATCCAGGCGGGCGCTGACCTGGTCCTGGGTGACTACACGCCTGCCGAACACGCGCTGATCGTCAATGCACTAGTCGCCGATTGCACTGCGGGCAGGATTGACGGTGACCGACTGGCCCGATCACTGGCACGAATCCTAGCCCTCAAGGCGGAATTTGCCTTGCTCTCACCCGAGGGAGCGTCCACCCTCGAGATGTGGCGCTCGGACGCACTGCTTGCCGGGAGACCGTTTGCGGCCTGGTCGCCGGATGCCATTGACGGACGCTTCTATCCGGTCCCAAGCCCTACCAACAATGCGCCCGGTACTCCTTCGCGCGCCACCGGCGAGTTTGGGCCGCCCTCGGTGGCGGATGCTGCGTCGCCGGGGTTCACGATCACTGACGAGCAGGGAATTGCCCTCTATCGCGACTACCTCATCCACGGTGGACCGTTGCGCCTTGGCCGGCCCCTTTCGAGGAGGTTCTTTCTTGGTGGCGAAGTCGTCCAATTGACCGAGGGAGGCCTTTTGCGATGGAAGCCAGACGAAGGTACTGCCGACGTATTCGAGGGGTTTGAGGTTTTCCAAGCGACGGGGACACCATGGCCAGTCGTTGACGAGTGGCTCAAGGCGAGCGGTTATGCCCGCCCGGAGGAAGGAGTGGCGACCGAACTGCCGGATATCGATCCCGGTCAGGCGCAGGTGGGCACGCCACGAGGCCCGGTCTATCGAAACGGCGGTTGGTTGGTGCAGTCTTACACGCGGGCGATGGTCCGGAAACCGATGACGGTGGATCCCACGTCCACTCCCGGTGCGCCTGCCGAGGTTCTGTGGATCGGCACCGTGGCCAAGTTGATGGGTGCGGTACCACAGGATGCGCTCGCCCCGTTCACGTGGCCTGTGGCTGACTGAAAATCGGATCCCCCGTCTTGGACCGTCGTCCCACTCCAATCTAGATGGCGGGCGCGAGATGCGGTTTTCCGTTCGGGTAACGGTGCGGGACGCGCTGCGGCGAATCCTCGTATACGATGGTCGACAGTAATCGACTCAGCCTCTCTCATGACCGGAGTGTGAGATGAACCCACTCGTCAAGCGACGGATCGATGGCCGCGATGTCGGCAGCGGCGCAGTCGGGTCGGGCGCCCCGGCACACGAGGCCGCGGCTTTCACGAGGTGGTTGCTGTTGCCTGACGACGCAGTGGGCGACGGCGGAGAGACCCAGACCTTCCTTGAACGTGAGTCCCCTGCTGGTTCATCAGGTGGGTCCGCATCGAACCATGCGAATGTGGCGAGCGAAGCGGAGCGGCGTTCGGATGGCGTCGGCACTCCCCGGATTGGCGCCGTTGCACCTGAGCGCCTTCGTGCCCGGGACTTGCGCTACGCCCGGTGGCAAAGGGTCTTGGTGCAGGATGCGGACGCTGGTTTTCGCAATGTGTCGCGGGCAATGCGACAGGAGGGTGCGCTTCTGGCGGAGCGTGATGTGGAAGAACACGGTGCGGATCAGGCCGTGTCTAGCGGGATTGGCCTAAGCGGGTTGGACGATCCGGACGATGGGTCTGACCTGGACGCGGTGTCTTCTGTTGATCACGGCACCTTGCCAGTCGCAGTCGGGCGCGCCGCCCAGAGGCTGTCTGCAATCGCTGGTGCATCGGCGCCACTCGCGCCGGAGGGACGTGCGGTACGCGAGGCCACACCAATCGTCATGCGTGAGTTGGTCGCGGGCTACCACACGGTCCTGCCACCGGGGACCCAGTTGAATGACGGTTCGCACCCATTGGCTGCCCGGGTTGCAGAACTGGCCGCTCTGCAACGGATCAATGCGGTGATCAACTCGAGCCTTGATGTGTCTCACGTGCTGACGCAGACTGTCGCGGTCGTGCGTGACGTGATGCATGTAGACACGGCAGCGGTGTACCTGCTTGAGGACACCGGCAGGCTTGTGTTGCGGGCGACCCGAGGCTTGAACCCGGAAATGATTGGTCACCATAGCCTCGCACTTGGCGAAGGCATCACGGGTTGGACCGCACGGCATGGTCAGCCCGTGACCGTCGCAGATGCCTGGCAGGACGAGCGCTTCCGGTACGTGCCGTCACTACGTGAGGAACCCTTTCACGGTTGGCTCTCGGTTCCGATCATCCTGTTCCGAACGGGGGACCATGGCGCAGGCGACGTGGCAAACAAGCTAGTCGGTGTACTTTCCTTGATGACCCAGCAAGTCAAGGCCTTTTCACCGGAGGATGTGACGTTCGTCGAGACGGTGGCGGGTCAGGTGGCCATTGCGGTTGAGAATGCACGCCTGTACGGGCTTACTGATGAGCGACTTCGTGAAAAGGTGCAGCAACTCGAAGCGTTGCAACGCGTGTCGGCTTCGCTTGTGTCGAGCCTTGATCTCTCAGAGGTACTTGCGCAAATGGCGCGACAGGCGGCCCTGATCACGAACACCGACATGTCCGGGATCTTTCAACTCGACGACGCGACGAACCGGTTGAGTTTGGTGGCGTCGTACAACCTATCCGAGACCTATGCGGACATTGCGGTTCCTGTCGGAGAGGGGGCAATCGGCCTGGCGGTTGCGGAACGCATCCCGATTGTCATTTTTGACGCTCAGGAGGACCCGCGGCTTCAGGCGCCGTCCGTGGCCCGATGGGTCATCGAGGAGGGGTACCGCTCGATGTTTTCGGTACCGCTGATCAGCCGGGATCGTGTCCTGGGCGGTGTGTCGGTCTATACGCGACAACGAAGAGAATTCTCGTTGGACCAGATTCATATGCTCTGTACCTTTGCGAACGATGCCGCGATTGCGATCGACAACGCCCGTCTGTACGAACAGACCCGGCAAGCGCTTGCGATGAAGAGTGTGCTCCTGCAGGAGCTGCATCATCGGGTGAAGAACAACTTGCAGATGATGGGGAGCCTGTTGAGGCTACAGATGCGCCGGACGCGGAATGCCGAGGCGCGCAAGACCCTTGCGGTAACCCATTCACAGATCGAGAGCCTGGGTGCGGCCCATGACTTGCTTTCCCAAGACACCGGAGCTTCNNGACACGGCAGACGCACAGGTAGACGTGGGCAGCCAGCGCGCCACGCTCATCGCACTTGTGCTGAATGAACTCCTGTGCAATGCCATTTTGCACGGTCTGGAGGACCGGGATACCGGCCATGTCCGAGTGAGCGCAAAGCGAGTTGTGGACCGGCCCAACGACGAAAGTGTTGCGATGGATCCAGACGGCAGCGACTCGGGTACGGGCGCGCCGATCGAGCATGTTCAGATTGAAGTCGTGGATGACGGGGCTGGTCTCCCGCCTGGTTTCGTGCTTGAGCGCGATGCAGGGCTTGGACTGACCATTGTCCAGCGTTTGGTGATTGAACAGTTGCGCGGGGCGCTCACGTTCGAGTCGCTCCCGGTCGGCGAGAGCGGTGCCACGGGCACGTGCGCGCGTCTCTGGCTGCCGGTAGCGTGATCGCGAAGCACCTGCGACCACGCATTTGCCCTTGATCTCCCGACGTTACGCCGCAAGGAAGGGATGTAACAGGTCGCGCGCCATAAGGAACGCTCCGAGTACCGAAACATCATCTCCGAGAGGTGTGACGCGAAGGCTCCGTGGCCTTGTCACGAGCAAAGCCGCTTCCTCATCCACTCGAGCGCGCACTCCGGGCAACAGGTACCGGTGCCTCGCCTGGGCCACCGAGCCGATGAAACTTATGGCTTCCAGTGGCTGCCCAAGGAGACATAGACCAACAACCAGGTCTCCGAGGCGCCGGCCGCATTCAGTCCAGAACTCGTGGTCGTCCGGGATCTCCCTCGCCATGACCCCATGGAAATCCGGGTGGCGTTCTCGATACCGGAGCGGCAGCGCCCAGCCCCCGAGATAACTTTCGTAGCAACCCCGATGCGGTCGGCCCCGGCACTCGGGGCCGCCGAACTGCGAAACGCTATGTCCGAGTTCGGTTGGTTGCTGAATGCCGTCATGAAGGAGCGCGACCCCGACACCGTGCGAAAGGGTGATTAGTGCGCCATCGTTACATGCGACGAGGGCACCGCGACGCCGTTCGCCTTCGAGGGCTGCCTCGGCGTCATTGCATAATTCGACTTCGCAACCGAGGCGTGATCGGAGCAACTCCGCCAACCCGACGGTGCCACGCCAACCCTGACCAAGATTTGCCGCAGCCGTCACGGTCCCCAATTCACTGTTGACATGTCCCGGCGTTCCTACAACCACGAACTTTGGGTGGGGTTCAACGGTCAGGACCGCATCAATGATCGAATCAACGACTGGTTCGACGTCGCCGGGCATCAGCGAACCGACCCAGACGCGGTCTGGCGAGATGGACGCCGTCGCGCGGCAACCGACTCCACTGATATGCACGCCGACCGCTCCCGGTGCCTGCACCCGGGTCTTCGCCGGTGGGGGGGGTGTCTCGGATGCCACCGCGACCGTTTCAGCAGATTGCGCGTCTGTCATGCCCTGTATTCTAANNGGACCAGGGCCATGAGTTCACATCCCCTTTCCTTGGCCCGGTGGCAGGCGAGGGAGCCAATGGTCGGCGTGATTGTGGTGGCGGACAGGAGCAGGACAGCATGGTTCGGCGTATTGCCGTCTCGACCGGTGGTGGCGATTGCCCAGGATTGAACGCAGTCATTCGCGCGGTGGTTACCACGGCGATCGGTGACTACGGGATTGAGGTATTCGGGATCGAGACCGGCTTCGACGGCCTGATGGGTCGAGGTGGCGCGAGAGTGCGCCCGCTCACCCTAGATGTGGTGCGTGGGATCTTGCCAGAAGGGGGCACGATTCTTGGGACGAGCAATCGCGGCAGTCCATTCGCGATGCCTCGTGAAGGCGGAGGCACGGTTGACCGTTCACAAGAAATTGTTGACCGGTTGGACGAGCTTGGCATAGACACCGTTGTCTCGATTGGTGGCGACGGAAGCATGCGGATCGCGGCCCAACTTGGTGAGCTCGGCGTAAAGGTCGTTGGGGTTCCAAAGACGATCGACAACGACCTGCTGGTCACGGACGTGACCTTCGGCTTCGACTCGGCGCTACAAGTTGCCACGGAAGCGATTGACCGCCTTCATTCGACGGCTGACAGTCATCACCGGGTGATGGTGGTTGAGGTCATGGGGCGGAATGCAGGGTGGATCGCGCTTCACGCCGGGATTGCCGGGGGTGCTGACATCATCCTTTTGCCCGAGATTCCGTATCGGACTGAAGCGGTTGTCCGGGCACTGGTCAAGCGTGCCCGGACAGGCAGGAAGTCGTCGATTGTTGTCGTCGCCGAGGGTGCGGTCTCTGATGGGGGCGGCGCTCTCTATCTGGACCGGCCCGCTTCGACGCATACCGTGGCGCGCCGGCTCGGTGGGGTTGGGAACCAGATTGCCGAGGACATCGCTGAAGCGTGCGGTGCGGACACTCGTGCCACAGTCCTTGGGCATGTGCAACGGGGTGGATCGCCTAGCCCGTTCGACCGGGTGCTTGGCACTAGGTTTGGTTGCGCCGCAGCACATCTCGTTGCGCGGGGCGGGCACGGCCGAATGGTCGCGCTCCGGGGGGCAGACGTCATCGACTGCGCCATTGTCGATGCGATTGCCGAACCGAAACTGGTTGACCCTGAGGGTGAACTGGTGCGTGCCGCCAAGAGCGTCGGGGTGAGCTTCGGGACCTGATCGGGATGGCATCCGGCGCCACGTGGGTCGAACAGTTACCTTGCTGACCTGACTTGATTGCCTGACTTGATTGGATGTAAGGACGAACGCACGTGGTTGGACAAGAGCAACTCTTCATCCCGGTGATCCTCGGAAGCATTCGTGAAGGCAGGCGGAGCTTGCACGCGGCCTCTTACCTGGTGTCCCGTGTGATCGCTGCTGGGCATGCCAGTGAAGTGGTTGACCTCAAGGAATTGGGATTGCCCATGTATTCCGAGGAAGAGGGCGAGGAGCAGCACGCCGGGGTCCAGGCGCTCCGGTCTGTTCTGGGACGTTCGGACGCCTCCGTGTGGCTGAGCCCCGAGTACAACCACAGTTTCACTGGTGTCATCAAGAACGCCATCGATCACGTCGATACCGAGCTTCGGCGCAAACCGGTCGCGGCTTGCGGGCTGTCTGGTGCCCCCCATGGAGGAGTACGTGCCAGTGAAGGCCTCAAGGTGGTCCTCATCGAGATGCACGCCGTGCCCATCAGGGACTCGGTGCACTTCAGTGAAGCCCGCCACCTGTTCGGTGCAGACGGCGAGTTGCTCAAGCCCGAGTTTGAGCGACGTGTCGATCTCGTGGTGAATGAGCTGGTCTGGTACGCGCGGGCGCTCAAGTGGGGGCGAAACACCATCCCGGTTCCAGAGCGTCCGTGAGGTCGGATAGATCCGCGCGTTGGGCGTGGCGGCCTCGGCGCGCCGGGGATATGTCAGATCTAGTGCCTGGAGCATCTCCTTCGTGCACTGTGATTCACTCCCCAGCGTTCCCGACCTGTGACATTCCCCAACGGGAAC
Organism: Chloroflexi bacterium UBA2235; assembly: GCA_002347925.1. Classification (GTDB taxonomy): domain Bacteria; phylum Chloroflexota; class UBA11872; order UBA12225; family UBA12225; genus UBA12225. The sequence continues at coordinate 13,580 of DDYL01000185.1, forward strand.
TGGAGTAGGCTACGGCGGTGCGCCTTCGAGCCGAGGTCGCATGGAACTAGCGAGGGCCATCCCCCCTCGCAGGCAACACTCAACCACGCGGTCAAAGTAGCTGATCGGGGGCCATGCGCCGGTCAGCGGTTGCTTGGAATGCTGTAGGATCGCAACGCGAGATTGCCATCCGTCAAACGTGATCAAGCCCACCGATGCAGTCTTACCTGACACCGCGTCGGCGGACTGCAAAGCGACCGGCGCGCTTAGCGGTCGGGGCCAAGCAACGGCAAGGAGAACCCTCATGAAGATCACCGACATCAAGACCTTCCTCGTTGATGCAACCCCCGAAGGCGGATGGGGTGGTGGTGGCCGGAACTGGCTCTTTGTCAAGGTGGAGACCGACGAGGGTCTTGTCGGTTGGGGTGAGGCGTCGGGTTGGCCCAAAGTCATCGAGACGGCGGTACAGGATCTCAAGACCATCCTGGTCGGGCTTGACCCTACCCGGATTGAGCTGATCTGGCAGAAGATGATGCTCGGCATGATGGGTCACGGCATGACTGGTGTCGTTGGCGCGGGCGCCATGACGGGTATTGAGGTTGCCCTGTGGGACATCCTGGGCAAGAAACTCAACGCCCCGGTGGTTGATTTGCTGGGTGGGATGTGCCGCGAACGGGTCCGGGTGTACGCCCACGCCAGTGAACCGGAGCACGCCCAGAAGCTCGTTTCTGAGGGCTATACCGCGCTGAAGGCCGGGGGTCTCCGCCATCCGATCCGGACGATCAAGAGGCTCCGTGATGCGCTTTCCCCTGATATCGACCTCTGCATCGACGTGCACGGGCCACCTTGGCTGACATCGCCGGAAGCTATCCGGATCGGGAACGAACTGGAAGAGTTCGACCTCATGTTCTATGAGGATCCGATCCCGCCGGAAAACATGGACGCCTTGAAGAAGGTTTCTGACGCGCTGAGTATCCCGGTGGCCGCGGGTGAAAGATCGAGCACCATCTACGGCTGCCGTGAGCTCGTGGAGCGCGAGATTGTGGACGTGCTTCAACCGGACATGGGGCGGGTGGGTGGCATCTCGCAGATGAAGAAGATCTCGGCCCAGGCCGAAGCGCACCACATCATGATGGCGCCTCACGACGGGTCGAATGGGCCGCTGTGCGAAGCCGCCGCGGTCCACGTTATGGCGAGCATTCCCAATTTCATCATCCTGGAACATCGGGCGAACGACGTTCCGTGGCGATATGAGATGTGCAC
>DDYL01000185.1:14927-26371 GCA_002347925.1 Chloroflexi bacterium UBA2235
GCCCGTGACTGACACGCCTCCGGTTTCAAGGGTGAGGCACCACCAGGTGTCCCGCCCTTGAAGGCGTCGCCTATCGAAATCGTGCGTTCGCTCCGTCGATACCGGGAAACCGTGTGGCTAGCTTCGAGCGGAGCGGCCGGGGACGGGTTCTACAGCGTTCTTCGGTACGCGATCCGGTTCGTGCGCCTGCTCGTGCTGCTCTCGGTATGGGAGGTGGTGTTCGCCTCACGCGACCTTGCGGGCGTGGCAGCTCTCGGGACCGTCCAGACCTACACGCTCGTCGCCGGTGCGTTCGGCACATTCCTGGATGCGCGCACCGATCTGGGTGAGGCGATCTGGGATGGACGTATCGCAACGTGGTTTGTCGCCCCGGTGCCGGTCTTTGGTCACGCAATTGCAGTGATGATGGGCAGATGGATCCCCTCGTTTGGTGCGTTCACCCTGCCCGTCCTCCTCGCTGCACCATGGATCGGGGTGGATGCGCGACCCGCATCATTGGTCGCGGGGATGCTGTTCGTGCCTTCATTGGCCTGCTCGGTGACGATCGGTCTAGCGGTCGACTTGCTCTTGGCGTCGTTGATGGTCGCGACGGGATGGAGTGTGTGGGACATGCAACGCCTCCGGACGGCGTTCGGAACCTTGCTGACCGGGGCGGTCATTCCACTTGCCTTCTTTCCGTGGGGGCTCGGGGCCATACTGGCATGGACGCCGTTGGCGGCGATGGCGTCGGCACCCCTGCGGATCTACACCGGGGATGGGGATGCTTGGAACCTGATGGCCGGTCAGGTGGTGTGGGTGGTAGTCATGGGCGGAGCGTCCATCGCCATCTGGTCACGGATGCGCGAACGCTTGGTTGGGTATGGCGGTTGACCATGGGTCTCGGACTTTCGCACCTTTCGCGAGTCCCAGCGCGCCTTGCCCTGGGATTCAGGATGGACCTCGCTTTCGTACTTCGTAGCCCCGCCTTGACGATCTACTATCTCGCCATCGATGCCCTGCTCATTCCGGCGGTCGGCGGGGCGACGTTTCTCCTTGCAGAACGCCTTGCAGGGATCGGGCCGTGGTCTGACTGGCAGGTTCTGTTCCTGCTTGGATACGCCACCACTGTGGAGGGAATCCTGTCGGCAGCCTTCACATACAACGTTTCGCACATAAGCCGCCGGATCGGCCGAGGGCAGTTCGACCACTTGCTTGTACAACCGCAGCCGCTGTGGTTGACGCTTGCGACTGAGGGGTTTGCACCGATCTCGGGCGGTGCCGCGCTCGTCACGGGGATTGCAATCATGTCCTGGGCGTGGACGGGCCTGGGCCTTCCGCTGACGCTTGCTTGGACTGGCGCGTTTGCTGTGAACTTGCTGTCATCGGTCTGCGTGGTGCTAGCGACCATGTTTCTGTGGTCGGTGGTTGCGTTCTGGGCGCCGGTTGCCGGTGAAGAGATCAGCATGAATGTGCACGATGCGCTCGGGTCGCTAGGTACGTTTCCCCTCGACGGGATTGGCGGGGCAATCGGCATTGGTCTGGTCACGGTTTTCCCGGCCGGGCTGGTGGCGTGGATGCCGGTTCGTGCGTTGGCAGGCGTGTCCGCTGACCCGTGGGGGTTCCTGCTGACACCGGCGGCGGCGGTCTTGATGTTCGTCGTCGCAGTCCCGACGTTTGCCCGTGGGCTCCGGCGGTACCGTCAAACGGGGTCGTCAAGGTACTCGACGTTCGGGCACCGGCGATGAACGGTGAACCAGCGGTCGTGCTGACCGGTGTGTGGAAGTCGTACCGGCAGCGTGAGAGGGGTTCGACCCCGTCTGAAGTCATTGCGCGTCTTTTCCGACCACGGTTCCGCACGATCGACGCATTACGGGGCATCGACCTGACCATCGGCAGTGGTGAAGTGGTGGCCGTGGCAGGTCCCAATGGTGCGGGCAAGAGCACGACGGTCAAACTGCTTTCCGGTTTGCTTGCACCGGACCGCGGGACAGTGCGCGCGCTCGGGTGCGATCCGGTGCGTGACCGTGTGCGGTTTGTGGCGCGAACCGGAGTCTGTTTCGGCCAAAGAACCGAACTCTGGTGGGATCATCCGGTCGCGTCATCGTTCGACTGGAAGCGGGTGGTCTGGAACATTGAGCGGCAGGACTACGACCGCAGTCTCGCGGTATTGACCGAGTTGCTTGGTCTCGCGGACATCTGGCGGACACCGGCACGAGAGTTGAGCCTTGGCCAGAAGATGCGGGCCGACCTGGCACTTGCGCTCCTGCCTGAGCCGGAGCTCGTCCTTCTTGATGAACCGACGCTCGGGTTGGATGTGCTCGCGAAGCGTCAGGTGCTTGAGTTCTGCCGAGCCATCAATCAGGCGCGGGGGGTGACGATTGTTGTCACCAGCCACGATCTGACCGATCTCGAGGCACTTGCGAGCCGTATCGTGATGGTGCACAAGGGTGAGGTGGCCTTCGATGGGCCATTCTCGGAACTGCGCGCTACACCCGGGACTGGTCGGCGCCTCCGGCTTCGCACTGACGGCTTGAGGCCGGTTCTGGCGGGCGCAAGGTTTCTGGAAACACGCGACGGCGCACACGAGTTCTCATACGATCCATCAGTCACCAGTCTGCCGGCGTTGCTTGCCGAGGCTGAGGCGCAAGTGGCCGTGGTAGACGTGGAGACGCACCGTCCGCCAATTGATGACGTGATTGCCGGCTTGTATGAGCAGTGGCGCACCAGCTGACCGCTGTGCCGGATCTCTGCGAGAAATGGGTTTAGGTCACTCAGCCGTCGGCTAGCATGGCATAAGTTCCGCGTGTCCCCGCGTGCGCTGCCGGCATGTTGTATACACCGCCTTCTGGAGGCACGACGCATGCGAACGGTGGTGGTACTTGAGGGAGACCAGACAGGGCAGGAGTTACTCGAAGAGGCGTTGCGGGCGATGCACCCGGATGTGACCGGCGTGGCCCTAGGGTTTGAACGGTTCAACCTCAGTCTGGAAGAGCGTCGGCGAACATCGAACGGGGTGGTCCGTGACGCGGCGAAAGCCATGCGTGACGCCGGTCTGGGACTAAAGGCGGCGACGATCACCCCTGAGACGCGTGGCGATGTCGGCAGTCCGAACGCGATTGTCCGTGAATTGATTGACGGAAGCGTGATCCTACGCGTTGGGCGGCGCCTTCCCGGTGTCCGCACCGTCGGAGGTGCCTACGCGCCGATTGCCGTAGTCCGCATGGCGACCGGAGACGCGTACAACGCCCTCGAACGCCGCGAGGGCGAGGCCGGTTCATTGGATGAGGTGGCATACCGGGAGGACCGGATTACGCGGGCAAACTGCCGGGCGGTGTCCGAGTATGCCTTCATCTACGCTGCGAAGAGTGGATCCACCGTCTACGGCGGCCCAAAGTGGACGGTAAGTCCAGTCTACGAAGGCATGCTGAAAGAGGAGATGGACCGTTCGGCGTCACGGTACCCAGGCGTGGGATACCAGCCAGACCTGATTGACGCAGTGTATGCGCATCTGGTGAACCTGCATGGTGAGCCGCTGGTCATTCCCGCACTCAACCGCGATGGCGATTGCCTGAGTGACCTCGTCATGCAGATGTTCGGGACGATAGCGTCAGCAGAATCGATGCTGTTCAGCCTGTCCCGGGATGGTGAGGTGAGCGTGGCCATGGCGGAAGCGCCGCATGGAACGGCCCCACGGTTGCAGGGAAGGAACCTGGCAAACCCGCTGGCAATGCTGCTGGCGGGCGCAGGACTTCTCGACTATGTTGGAACAGACGCGGCGACGCGAGCGGCGCAGGCAATGCGTGAAGGGTGCCTGGGGGCAATCCGGGACGGTGTCCGGACGGCCGACCTTGGCGGGCATGCGCACACCACAGAGTTCACGGACGAGGTGATTTCCAGGATGCGCACCTCGCTCGGATCGTGACGGTTGACAACCTTGCCGGGTACAGCTGAGGGGGGACAGTAGAAATGAAGATGGGCTCATCGTCACTGAGGGATCTGGCGAGGCTCCGGGACGCGCGGTCAAACCGGGCGTCGAGTTGGGACCGATCGGGCGGAAATGACGATCGGCTGCACATCGCTCCGGGCCAGACGGCGACCCTCATGGAACACGAGGGCGCCGGGTGCGTGACCCATATCTGGACGACAATCGCTTGCAAGGACCCTTTGCATCTGCGGAAGCTCGTCCTCCGCATGTACTGGGACGGGTCGGAGACACCAAACGTCGAGGCGCCAGTCGGTGACTTCTTCGGCCTGGGGCACAGCCAAAGGGCGTACTTCGTCAGTCTTCCACTGCAGTTTTTCGATCGTGCGCTGAATTGCTGGTTTCCGATGCCGTTCGCTCGCCATGCGCGGATAACGGTGACGAACGAATCCGAAGAGACGGCAATCTACTACTACTACGTCGATTTCGAGACGTACGATCACCTCGATGATGCCGACCAACTGGGGCGGTTTCACTGCCAGTGGCGTCGCGAGAACCCGACGACCGTGGTTGAACCGGACGGGTGGGGAGACCGGAACGGGCAGCGTGAGAGGCTCAACTTCACTGGCAAGGACAACTACGTTGTGCTTGACGCAGTTGGCCGTGGCCATTACGTCGGGTGTCACATCGACGTGGACCTACCTACTCCCGGGTGGTGGGGCGAGGGCGACGACATGTTCTTCATCGACGGCGAACCGTGGCCGCCACGGCTTCATGGAACGGGTACCGAGGATTACTTCTGCGGCGCCTGGAATTACAACAACCTGAACCAGACATTTGCCACTCCGTACTACGGGTACCATTTCAAGACTAATGCCGATTACACTGGCAAGCATTCCCAATACAGATTTCACATTGAAGACCCTATTCATTTCACGAAGAGTTTGTTGTTCAGCATTGAGCATGGGCATGCGAACGACAAGGAAGGGGACTGGTCTTCGACGGCGTACTGGTACCAGACCTTGCCGCACAAGCCGTTTCCAGTATTCCCGGCAGTCGATCAGAGGCTGCCGCACCGTTGGGGTGGCATCGAACGCTGGTAGGCCCCGCATCCTCGCAGCCCTGACCTGCGCGACCGGTTGGCGCCCTGTTGGTCTCTCGCATCAGGGCGCACCGGCATGACGATATCGTTCGCTTCTGAGTGGTACGGTGACGTCATCAGGCCCGTGCGCGACGCGTCCGGGCTACATTTCGGGGGACTTTCGCATGTCAATCACGCCGGATGCCGTCTTTCAGTTCGGCAATACCGCCGTCGCTGTTGTGCCGTTGCCACTCATCGACGCGCCAACGCCGACCATGCTGGTGTCCGCGAACAACTGGCTAAGCCCTGAACCCGGAAGTGTCGCCAGCGTCATCATGACCCGGGCCGGCGACGAATATGCAACCGACCTGCGTGCGGCTGTTGCCCAATCCGAAGAAGATGGGATTCCTCCGGGTGCAGCGGTCCCGATCCGGGGATATGGATTGGCTGATGAGGTTGCCCGGCAGGCAGTGATCAACGTTGTCACCACGGTTTATCCAATACGAGGCAGCTTTGAGAACCGGATTCCTGCCTCTCCGCAGACGGTCTACGCGGCGGTTAGGAACGGTCTGGCGGTAGTGGCCTCGGTAGGCGCACCCGGCACATCGCTCTCACTCATTGGCGTGAGGCCAGGCTATGGGAGTGAAGCTCCTCCAGTCATGGCTGCCGCGTTGGCCCGGGCCCTGTTCGATCACCTTACGTCGGGAGTGAAGCTTGATGGCGTCCTGATCTGCGAGACAGACCCTTCTCGTCGTGCCCTTGCTTGCGAGGCGCTTGCGGCTGTAGAGCGGGCGAGCCACGAGCAGCCTGAAACGGAGGGCGCAACCGCAACCGCAACCGACGATGCAGCTGAGGCGGTGGGCCTGGCGGATCATGAGTCTGAGGGCTCCCCGCCTGTTCTGTGGTTGTCGCGCGCTCAAGTAGAAGATTCCGAGGAACTTTACGGGTGGCCGTTGCCAGATTGGCTGCCTCTGGTCGCGCCGAGGGAACCGGGCAAGGGGTTTGGCCTGCCGTTGAGTGCGATGCAGGCGATCACGGTTCTCAACGCTTCGGCACCCGCGCCCGTCCCCGGCACGGCCCTGCCGGATGGTGTGGTTTGGAACCCCGCAGGCGCATCACGTTTCCTTCAGTTCGGGTGTGGGTGGCTCACCAGTGAGATCGAGGAGGCGAAGTCCGAGGGCAACATTTCCGTCGCCCTTGGAATGGTGCATTTGCTCATCCAGGTTGCGAGGCAGTGGCATGAGACCGAGCCTCTCGGACTTCAGCCATTGGTTCAGTTGGCGACAGGATGGTTCGAGGCATCTGAAGTCTTCAGGTCGATTGACCCGGTGCAGGCGGTTGGGTCTGCCTACCGCGGGGTACCGTTCGCAAGGGCGGCTGCGACAGTTGATCCGGAAAATCCGCATGCGTGCCTCATTCTAGGCAGGTACGCGGTGTTCTTTAATCAGACTGAGGCCGCGCGGGCATCCCTCGGAAGGGTGCTTGAACTTGCGCCCGGATCCCCACAGGCCGACCTCGCTTCGGTCCTGCTCGAATCGTTGACGATGGTCCGCTCGGCAGAGTGATCCGTCCTTTCGATATTCCATTGTCACCTAACTGCTTCCGCAGCGCATCCGTGCAAACGGTAGGTGGGATCGGGTGCCATTTAGGCCCTAGACGTCCGTGCGGAAACTGTCCTCTTTCGTAATGCCCTGGACCGTTTTCGTTCGGACGCGACTGCTAGGGTTGAAGCGTCCTTGAGGTGTCCAGTTTCTTTGCCTGGTAAGCCACGAGGTGCCGAGGTCGAAAGACTCTCGACGACTTGACGGTCTATCTAGCCAATGACAACAACTACACCCGACCTTTCGCCGTTCGCCCGCTGGGGGCGCGCCATGGATAGACACCGTCGGCCGGTCCTATGGCTCTGGCTTGCTGCGATGGTGTTGCTTCTCCCATTGCTCCCATTCCTGCCGTCCCGGCTTCGGACAGGTGGTTTTGACGATTCAACTCTCCCGTCATCGCAGGCACAGGCATCGCTGCGGGATGACCTTGAGTTTCCAACGAACACAGCGGCAGTGTTCTTCCGGATCACATCCGGGCAGGAGTATGTTGAACCCGGAGCAAGACGGCTGATTGGCGAAGCAATCGCCCGGGTGAGCGCCGTCTCGGGTGTTCGACAAGTGATCAGTCCGGAATTGAACAGCCGACAGGTTGGCCGATCGGGAAGAACCGTCTACGCGCTGGTCACGCTTGACACGGAGGCAGGGTCGGGGGGCGCGCAACTGGTTGAGTTGGAGCGGGCGTCCAGCGTCGTGCAACGGGATGGCATCTCCGTGGAGACACTGGTAGTCAGTGCAGACTCCTTTTTCAGGGACCTGCAGGATGCCACGACCAATGACCTTCAACGGGCTGAGCTCGTTACCCTCCCGATCGCTGCACTCACACTCCTGCTCGTGTTCGGATCGGTTGTGGCTGCTTCACTCCCGGTAATTGCTGGCGCGGCCACGACCGTTCTTGGGCTTGGCGGCATATTGGCGCTGAGCTTTCCGGCAGACATGTCGGTATTCACCCTGAACCTCTCGAGCATGCTCGCGCTGGGACTGGGGACCGACTACGCACTTTTCCTGGTCAGTCGGTTCCGTGAGGAAATGGACCGTGGTGCAACCACTTCTCAGGCGGTCGAGCGAGCAGTTGCGACAGCGGGACGTGCTGTCTTCTTTTCGGCGGGAATGGTGCTTGCGGGCCTCGCGGGGCTCCTGAGTTTTCGAATCGCGTTTCTCAGGTCTCTCGGGTTTGCAGGCCTCGCCGCGGTCGCGGCTGCCGTCCTGGTGTCGATGACCTTGCTTCCCGCTCTCTTGGCGGTCCTCGGGCCACGGATCGACTCTTGGCGGATTTGGGGGAGGGACGCGAACGCCGACGGGGCCACAAATGGGTTCTGGGCGCGTGTGGCGGGTCTGGTACTCAAGCGCCCATGGCCAGTCCTCTTCGTATCGCTTGTCGTTCTCCTAGGCGCGGCCGTTCCCTTCCTGTCGGCGCGACTTTCGACCCCGGACGCGCGGATCCTTCCNNGCGGCGCCACTTCTGGTGGTGGCCCACGCGCCCGGCAAGATCACAGAGCCGGGTCAACTATCGGTCCTCACCGATCTCACGCGGGCACTTCAGGCCGATTCTCGGGTTGCGAGGGTTGACAGTCTGGTTTCGTTGGACCCGCGCCTGACCCGCGCTCAATACGAACTTCTCTTTGCGAGGCCGGAGCTCAGTCCTGACCAGTGGGCACGCGGGCTTGCGAATGCGATTGCGCGCGGAAACACGACCCTGTTGCAAGTGGTTCCGGCGCGCGACCCCCTTGGGCCGGAGATTGCCGGATTGGTTGATTCGTTACGGCTGACGGTTCCGGCGCCGGGTTGGCGGCTTGAAGTTGCAGGGGTGAGCGCGTCGGCAATCGATCTCACCCGCTCGCTCTATGGTGGGTTCCCGTACGTGGTGGCGCTCATTCTGGCGACGACCTACGGGCTTCTCTTCCTGACGTTCCGGTCGGTTCTGCTTCCACTGAAGGCAGTTCTCATGAACCTGCTCTCGCTGGGTGCCAGTTACGGGGCACTCGTGGCGGTTTTCCAGATGGGGCTTCTTTCGGGATTGCCGGCACCGTTCGCGTTCCCGCAGATGGGGTATGTCGAGGCTACGTTGCCGATTCTCTTGTTCTGCACGTTGTTCGGGCTTTCGATGGACTATGAGGTCTTTCTTCTCAGTCGTATCCGTGAGGAGTTTCTCGCAACGGGTGACAACTCCCGGAGCGTCACCGTTGGATTGCAGGCTAGCGGAAGGGTCATCACTGGCGCCGCGGCAATCGTTGTTGCGGTAGCCGGATCATTCTCACTTGCTGCGGATGTTGTGCAGATCAAGGCGCTTGGACTAGGCATCGCCCTCGCGGTACTTGTCGACGCGACCTTGGTGCGAGGATTGTTGGTTCCGGCCACACTCCATCTTTTAGGCGCGTGGAATTGGTGGCTGCCTTCATGGCTTGTCCGAGTATTTGGGCCGTCGACAGGCGTCCATTCCGGTTTCGCAACGGTGCATGGCCAGGTGACCGAAGGTCCTCGTGTGGATGGTGGTGCAACTGACCAGGTCCCATTGCCAACAGGATCAGTTCGATGATGGCACCGAACATTCGGACGAGACGATCGCTTGCCACGATGGCCGGGGCGGCTCTGTTTGGGGCAGGATGCAATGTGCCGGGCGGGGGCGTTTCTGCGCCTGTGCCGACGATCGCCGTCCCGCGTGCGCCTGATCCTCCGGCCCGGGCATTGCCCCCAGTGAGGTTCCCTCAGGACGAGGGTCCTCACGATGTACTCGCTGAATGGTGGTATTACACCGGTCACCTCTATGCGCCCGCTAAAGACTTCCCGAAGGCTTTCGGGGCGGAACCACAAGCCCTAAGGCTTCCTGATGAAGGTGGCGACGACGGCCCGTATGCGGATGAGCGCGAATTCGGTTTCGAGTTCGTGATCTTCCGGGGGGTTCGTGGTGATCGGCCCCCTGGGTACGCGTCGCACTTTGCCTTGACCGATGTAGACGGCGGAGGATTTGCGTACGACCAGCGGGTAGAGATTGCCCTTTCCGAGACTGCGCTGCCCTCCACGACCAAGGTAGCGCTCGGCGATACGGACCCACGTCCACCGGCAGCGGCGATACCGGTGGCCAACATGCCGGCATTGTCGTTCGCTCCTACTGATCGACCTGGCGGGATCGTGTCGCTAGGCCCCGAGGGAGGTGGCTTCGACCTTTCCCTTGGGGGTTGGAGGATGCGTGGCGTCGACGGACGCGATCGCTTGTGGGCGGCTGGACCCGGCTACCGTATTGACCTTGAATTGTCGGGCCAGCGACCCGCCGCGCTCCATGATGGCGACCCGCCCGGCAAGGCGGGGCTCATTGATTTTGGACCGGCCGGTTACTCCTATTACTACTCGCGCACGCGGATGGGCATCAAGGGAGAACTCGGCTTTGGCTCAGCGACGTCAAAAATCCGGGGTACTGGCTGGATGGACCACCAGTGGGGAGACTTCCTGGTACTCGGTGGGGGTGGATGGGACTGGTTCTCGGCACACCTGGCCGACGGGCGCGACTTGACAATATCTATTGTCCGTGATGACACGGGCAAGGTTGTCCTGAGCTACGGCACCCTGGTACTTGATGACGGTATGGCTGTCCATGTGGGTCCCGGGGCGTTTTCGGTGAACGGTACCCAAACGTGGAAGAGCGCACGAACTGGATACACCTACCCAACATCGTGGAGGGTGGCGGTTCCGTCCCATGGTATTGACCACGAATGGACGGCACTCGTTCGTGACCAGGAGTTGGTCACGACCGCAAGCACGGGAGTGACGTACTGGGAAGGCACGGTCAGGCTCCGTGACAGCTCGACTGGCCGCTACGCCGGACGCGGGTACGTGGAACTGACGGGATACGCCAAGTAGGGCATCCGCTGGTCATTCCGACCCGGCGCACAAGCCGGGTACGGTTCTTTCCATCCTGCAAGTGCCTCGCTCATGCGAACGGAAGCACCCATCTCGCGATGGCCTCGGCGACGCCATCTTCGGTATTCGAACTGGTGATTGCCTTCGCGACGGATTTGAGGCTATCGGGTGCCTGACCCATTGCAATGCCGAACCCGACGTCGCGGAGCATCTCGAAGTCATTCATCTCGTCGCCGATCGCGACGCAGGCGCTCAGGTCGGTGCCGAACTCGGCAGCGAAGGTGGCGAGGCCGTGAGATTTGTTGACGCCAAGGGGACGGATGCCCGCAACATGATTCGGGTCGCCAGGTGCGAGCCAATCAGCCGACCAGAAGACGTCGAACTCAGGGTGACTGCCCGCTAATCGAACGAGCGCTTCATGCGCTCGTTGGGTCGTCAGATAATCACCGCAGGCGCCCATCCACCCGGTGCGCACCGCAACGTGGGCCAGAACCTCCGGGCCTACAGCGACGATGTCGTCGATTCGCATCCACGCGTGGGCGAAGAGCTTGGCGGCTGGGTGAGCCACGTGGTCAGCCCATGTGAACATCTTTCCGCCATCCGACGGCGCCTGTTCAACGAGCGGGGTGGCACCTACCCCGACGATTGCCTCGAGGAGGTTGCCGACGTGCCCCTCCGGGATGAGCCGTTCCCACCTTACATGCTCCGTGCGGAGGTCCACAGACGCCCCCCCGTTGTTCACGATTGCCTGCGGTTCGGCTTCGCCCTCGCGCGCTACGGTCAGACCAATTGAAGACGCCAATGGCCCCACGCCGGTGTGGAATGCCCGTCCGGTACAGAGCACGACCTGGACGCCGGCCTCCCGCGCGGTCTGGATTGCCTGTTGGACGCGTTTGGATACCGTGCCATCAGGTCGGATGGTGGTACCGTCGATATCGAGAGCGAGAATGCGCACTCGGTTGATCGGTCGGGTCATCGGGATGCTCATTTCTTGAAGTATGCCTGTGAG
>DDYL01000185.1:26492-27895 GCA_002347925.1 Chloroflexi bacterium UBA2235
GCACGACGTAGTCAGCGCTTCGAATGAGAGGGAGCAGTGACGGAGAACCCAGGGGGCGAACCGCTCCGACGCACGCCGCTCTTTGATACGCATGTTTCCCTCGGTGGCCGAATGGTTCCATTCGGTGGCTGGGAGATGCCGGTCCAGTACCCGGCGGGCGTGCTCGCCGAGCACCATGCCGTTCGCAACGCCGTTGGCCTCTTTGACATCGGCCACATGGGCCAGGTTGATGTGTCCGGGACCGACGCTCTCGAGTACTTGCAGTGGGTCACACCCGGTGATGTTTCCCGGCTTGAGGACGGTCAGGCTCAATACTCTTTTCTTTGTGCAGAAGATGGTGGCGTCATTGACGACATCATCATTTACCGGATTGGCGATGGTCACTTTCTTGTCATTGTCAATGCGTCCAACACCGATGTCGATTTCGGGTGGATGCGATTGCACTTAGATGGTGGGGTGCGGGGCGTGGGGGGTGACGGGGTCAGCCTGGCTCTGCTTCGTCCCGAAAGAACCCTGCTCGCCTTGCAGGGGCCACGCGCGCTTGAGACGCTGCAGCGTTGTACGGATACCGACCTGTCAGGTCTCGGCTACTACCGGGTGATGCGTGCGCACGTCGCCGGCGTTGAGGCACTTGTAGCCCGGACCGGATACACGGGTGAGCGTGGCTACGAGATTGCATTTGACGCGCGTCATGCAGTCGCGGTTTGGAACACCCTCTTGGAAGCTGGTCACGGGTACGAGGTTGTCCCGTGCGGTCTCGGCGCTCGGGACACGTTAAGGCTTGAAGCCTCGATGCCCTTGTACGGACACGAACTTGATCGTTCCGTGAACCCCTTTGAGGCTGGTCTGGACCGCGTCATCCGGTTCGAGAAAGGTCCTTTCGTAGGCGCAGAGGCGTTGAAGGCGGTTCAATCCTCAGGGAGAACCAGGGCCCTGATCGGCCTTGAGCTTACAGTGCCCGGCATCGCGAGGATGGGTCATCCAATCCTCCTGCCTTCCGGCGAGGTGATTGGCGCAGTGACCAGCGGCGGGCCTTCGCCAACGCTTCGAAAGTCGATAGCGATGGGATTTGTGCCCGTCGGTCAAGCCGTAGAAGGCGCGGACCTTCTCGTTGAAGTACGTGGACGTCGTCTGGAAGCGCGCGTTGTGCCGCTACCGTTTTACAAGCGCGCACCGGCGAAGCCTCGCACCAAGTCACCGATGGCTTGATCGGGGTGTATCGGGAAACTTGCTCCGGCTGTCCCTGGCCGGTGCGGTACGAGTTCTGAAATGGCCGGGGACTGCCGGTGAAGGCGTTCGTGGTCCCACAATGATGCAGGCAGGTGCTTAATGTTGAACCCTACGGATTGCCGGTACACACGTGAACACGAATGGGTCCGCAAGGACGGTGACACCTATGTCGT
>DDYL01000185.1:27982-35699 GCA_002347925.1 Chloroflexi bacterium UBA2235
ATCGTCGAGGTGAATGAGCGCCTTCGTGATGAACCAGACCTAGTGAACCATCATCCGTATGAGGCGGGGTGGATGCTTAGGGTGAAGGTTTCAGCCCATTCATCCCTCGATGACCTGATGGATGCTGATGCATATGCGGCATTTCTCGAAACGGTTCACTGAGCACTGAGTGCCTTGGGTCGGCGTCTCGCTAGCATTGCCAGGATCGTGGTGACAGCGGGGCGGAATGTGAAAGGAGCAGGAGTGCCGTGAGCGGATTCATTTCCACCACACCGGCGGAACGCGATGCGATGCTCAGTCGCATCGGCGTGTCGACAATTGATCAACTGTTCGAAGATCTCCCAGCGGAACACTACCGTCCTGACCTTGATCTCCCGCCCGGATTGAGCGAACTAGAGACATGGCAGTTGCTCAGAAAACTCTCGGAGACCAACCTCGATCTGGAAAGGCACCCGAGTTTTCTCGGGGCAGGTGCATACCGGCACTTTGTCCCCGCGGCAATCGGGCACCTGATATCCCGCGGTGAGTTCTTGACGTCGTATACGCCATATCAACCTGAGGTCTCACAGGGGACCCTGCAGGCGGTGTACGAATGGCAAAGCATTGTGTGTGCCTTGACGGGCATGGACATTTCCAATGCTTCGGTCTATGACGCAGGGACTGGGACGGGCGAAGCCGCTCGGATGGCATGCGCATTGACGCGCCGACGGCGTGTACTGGTTCTCGACACGGTCAATCCTCGCTACCGCGAGGTGCTCGCGACATACGCATCTGGGCCAGACATCGACGTGGAGACGGTGGCCGCGTTTACTGCACGTCATGACGGCACGCTCGGCCGGGTGACCGACTTTTCTTCCAAGATTGACAGCAGCGTTGCGTGCATGATTATCCAGCAGCCGAACTTCCTTGGTTGGATGGAACAGGTTGAGGGCCTTTCGGACGCCTTGTCATCCGTAGGCGCAATTCTGGTCGTCATTGCTGACCCGGTCTCCCTTGGGGTGATTCGCCCACCAGGTGCGTATGGTGCCGGCATCGTTGTTGGAGAGGGAAAATGGACGGGGGGCCCGGTTGACTTTGGCGGACCCTTGGTCGGCATGTTCGCTTGCCGGAAGGACTTTGTCCGCCAAATGCCGGGGCGCATCGTCGGTTCCACCATTGACGGAGACGGTCGCAAGGGGTATGTACTCACCCTTGCGACCCGTGAACAGCACATCAGGCGCGAAAAGGCCACGTCGAACATCTGCACCGCAGAGGCATTGATCGCCCTCGCCACAACGATTTACTTTTGCCATCTGGGACCGGTGGGGCTGCGAGAAGTTGCCGAGCAATCGATCCAGAAGGCGCATTACCTAGCGTCACGAATTTCCCAATTGCCGGGATACACGGTTCAGTCGACGGCGCCCTGGCTGTACGAGTTCCCAATTCACTGTCCGAAGCCGGCGGCGCGAGTCAATGAAGCCCTACTGGCCGCCGGAATAATCGGCGGCTATGACCTTGGCCTTGAAGACCCGGCGCTTGCACACTCGCTGCTTCTCTGCTGCACCGAGGTGACCCCCCGGTCCGACATCGATCGCTTGGTTGATGTGCTGGGGTCCCTGTGACGGTAAAAGTGTCGGAAGGATAGGACGATGACGACGACCGAACACGCGGACGCCGCGGTGCATGACGGCGCTTCCCTTCGCCCAAGCTCGGGCCACAGCATCTTTGCGGGCCGTCAGGAAGGCATACCAGTTGTCTTCGACAAGAGCGTCACGGGGCGCCGTGCCGGCAAGTTGCCGGCGCTTGATGTGCCCGAGATAGACCTTGACGAAATCATTCCGCAGGGAGAACGGCGCCATGCGTTGCCCTTGCCGGAATTAAGCGAACTTGACGTCGTTCGGCACTTCACACGCTTGTCCAAGCGGAATTACTCGATCGAGAGTGAATTTTACCCACTTGGGTCGTGCACGATGAAGTACAACCCCAAGATTGATGAGAATGTCGCTGCCCTTCCCGGGTTCCGTAACCTGCATCCCCTTCAGCCGGTTGCAACCGTGCAAGGTGCGCTCCACGTTCTCCATGGCATCCAAAGCCAGCTTGCCGAAATCACGGGCCTCCCGGGTGTTTCAACGCAACCTGTCGCTGGCGCCCATGGTGAATTGACCGGAATCCTGATGGTCCGGGCGGCGCATCTGAAGCAGGGCAGGATGCGCCGGAAGGTCCTCATTCCTGATTCCGCACATGGAACCAACCCAGCTACGGCAGCGATGGCGGGCTACGAGAGCATCACCATAGGTCACGACCGTGTGACCGGTGAGCTTGACTTCGAGGACTTCAAGTCGAAACTTGATGACGACTGTGCGGCAGTCATGATCACCTTGCCGAACACCCTTGGGTTGTTCGAACGGAGGATCGAGGAGATCTGCCGTCTGGCCCACGAAGTAGGATGTTTCGTGTACTGCGACGGCGCGAATCTCAACGCGCTTGTTGGGCAGATCAGGCCCGGAGACCTTGGGGTGGATCTGCTGCACGTCAACTTGCACAAGACGTTTGCTGTCCCTCACGGGGGTGGCGGTCCCGGTGGCGGTGCCATCTGCGTGGCAGCCTCTCTCGAACCGTTCCTTCCCGCACCCCTGGTGGTCCAAGCGACGGACGGATCGTATGCGTACGACGCTGACAGGCCAGACTCGATTGGGCGTGTCCACAGTTATCAGGGCAACTTCAACGCAGTGTTGAGGTCGTATGCCTATATTCTCCAACTCGGCAAGGAGGGTCTTGGCGAACTTGGGGCTAACGCCGTCTTGAACGCGAACTACATGCGTGCGCTTCTTGCCGACGACTTCACTTTCTATGTTGATCGGATTTGCATGCACGAATTCGTGCTCGATGGACGCCCGTTCAAGGAGTTCGGGATCCGAACGCTCGACATTGCCAAGCGCCTGATCGACCATGGCTACCACCCGCCGACCATCTACTTCCCCCTTATTGCTCCAGAAGCGATCATGATCGAGCCGACCGAGACAGAGTCGAAGGAGACCATGGATGCGTTCGCAAGCGCGTTGATCGCGGTTGCAAACGAGGCGAGGTCAACACCGAGTGTCGTCCAAAACGCGCCCCACATGACCCCGGTCGGCCGCTTGGACGAAGTCAGGGCAGCACGTCAGCCGGACTTGCGCTGGCAGGCGCCCGTTTCCTGACAGGATTCCGTAGTCAGGCCGGTCGTTGTTCGACGGTCAAGTCGACCGACGACTGAGCCTGATCGCGGATTGCAAATAGTCAGACTCGGCCACGCGCTGGAGCTGTCGGGCCAGAACGGCCGATGAGTCGGCGCATCAAGTCTTCGTCATTCGGAGCCAATTCGATGGTTTCGATCAAACGGGTCATCGCCTCAGGCGCGTCGCCATACGCCGCCACTGCGCGCCGCGCTCGGTGGATTGCCTCAAGGCGGTCGGGTGCGATCAGCAGTTCCTCTCGGCGGGTGCCAGTGGCGCGTAGGTCGATTGCCGGAAAGACCCGTCGTTCGGCGAGTCGCCTGCTGAGGACGATCTCACTGTTCCCCGTTCCTTTGAGTTCCTCGTAGACCACGTCGTCCTGACGGCTTTCCGTGCCTACCAGTACTGAGGCAATGACCGTCAGGCTCGGTCCTTCGTCTGTCGCTCGTGCCGCACCGAAGAAACGTCGCGAGGGTGCCAATGCACCTGCGCTGACCCCTCCAGACAGGGTTCGGCCAGCGCCGCGCCCGGTGGTGGCTGCGTTGTGCGCCCGAACCAGGCGGGTGATGCTGTCAATGAGGAGTACAACGTCGTGCCCGTCCTCAACCAATCTTCGTGCGCGTTCGGCGGTCAGATCGGCCAGGGCCGCATGGCGGGAGGTTGCGTCGTCGAATGTGGTCGCCACGACCTCTACCGGGGTCCCCGTTGAAGTGGTTGCAGGAAGGAGGCGCGAAAACTCGGTTGCTTCCTCTGGTCGTTCGCCGATCAGGCAACAGATCAGGCGCGCATTCGGATGATTGGCGATCACCGCCAGACCGATTTCGCGGAGTACGGTAGTCTTGCCCGCCTTTGGGGGCGAAACAACCAGCACCCTGCTGCCAAACCCAATCGGAGAGAAGAGACCGAGCACCCGACCCGTTGTCGCGCCTGGCCTCGTCAGATTGATCGCACGGTCGGGATAGATTGCCGTGAGTTGGTCAAATCGAGGGCGGCTGACCGCCTCGGCCGTGGAGTGCCCATCGATTTCCATGATTTCGGTGGTCTGGGCCGTCCGACCAGTCACCGATACCCGCGCGAGTACGGCGTCTCCGACGCGAACACCGCGTGACAATGCGAAACCTGGTGGGACGATCGCGTCCGGCGTGGTACCTGGGGCAAGCGCATTGATGGGCCGCTGCGCTTCCCTGATCACCATGACGCCATCGGGGCGAGTGAGGGCGTATCCTCTGACCTCAATGTCGGTGGTGGTTGTGATTGGTGGCTGCCTGTTCCTCTGGTGATCAGGTCCGGGTTGACTCGCACGTTGCGCCCCATCCGCTGGCGTACCGTCGGACGGGCGCCTTGGGCGCCGGTTGTTCCGTTGAGGGCGTCGTGGACCACCTGACATCATCGACATAACGGTACCAGTGATTGCTTACCAGCGGACAGGACACGGACTTCGGGACGTGTCTGGCACGTGCCACCCACAGGTGTGGCCCAAGGAAGGGAACCCAGGATGACTGACCCCGTTGGCGTCGCCTTCATCGGCTTTGGGCGACAGGCTGAGTTCCACGCCAGGGCGATGGCGGCAACTCCCGACAAGTTCCGGCTACTGGCAGTGAGCGACATCACTGAAAGCCGCCGGGCAGCAGCAGCGTCTCTTGGGATGCGTGCCGGAAGGCATGTTGCCGATGCCTTGGGGGCTGATGTCGAACTGGTTTTCATCACCAGCCACTCCAGTCTGCACTTCGAACACACCATGGTGGCGATCGATGCCGGCAAACACGTGATGGTGGAGAAGCCGTTTGCCACGACAGGTGCCGACGCGCGTGCAATGGTCAACGCAGCGCGCGATGCCGGAGTACTGATTTCGTGTTTCCATAACCGTCGTTGGGACGAGGACGTCTGCAAGGTCCGGTCCGCCGTGCGCGATGGCCTGCTGGGTGAATTGGTCTCAATTGAGAACCGTTCGGCCGGCGCGCGTCCGGCCGTCGGCTTCGGAACACCCGACTTCAAGCAGGAATGGCGGATCACCGCAAACATGGGCGGAGGCACCATTTTTGATTTCGGGCCACACTGGTTTGACCAGGTGCTCAGTCTCAAGCCGGGGCATCGTGTCGTGCAGGTGTATGGAGACGTCCGTCATTTGCGTTGGGGCGACGCCGATGACTTCTTCGAGGCACGGATCGTGTTTGACGATGGGTGCCGGGCTACGGTTGGAAAGTGCGACTTTGCCTACCTGTCGCCACCGAAATGGTTGATCTACGGAACTGCGGCTACGTTGCGCCATGACAATGATGCGTGCATTGTCGAGACCGCCACGACTAGCCTCCGCGTAAAGGAAGGTGATGTCAAGGGAGACCTCTTCGGAAATCTCCACGAGGCAGTGCGGAACGGATCACCGCTGCTGGTGACTGGTAACGAGGCGTGCCGCAACATCGAACTCATCGAGGCCACGATCACGTCCGCGCGCGAACGTAGGGCCATTGACGTCGACATCTAGGTTTTGCCGTGATGCGTGTGGGTCACCGTCTGGCTTGCTTGTTCCGCAAGCCAGACGGTCTTTGGTGCTATGCCTACTGTAGTTCGAGGGATGAATAATCGCCGAGGAGAAACTTGTGTCCCCTTGGTTTTGATGATGCTCTTCTTAGTTCGGCGTGGCGCCCAATCAGGCTGTCCTCGATCCTCTCCTCGATGTGTTCGATCCGGGCATGGTCGAGCACGATGCTGTGAGCAATCTCACTTGAGATGATTCGGCAGCCGTCACCAATGGCGGTGAATGGCCCGATGAATGCGTCCGTGATCACGGCGTCGGCTCCGATGATTGCCGGACCGCGAATGACGCTTCGGACAACTGATGCCCCGGGTTCGATGATTACTCGACCGGTCACGTGGCTCGTGGCATCCACTTCCCCATCGATCCTCGTTTCGATGGTGTCAAGGACCAGTCTGTTGGCATCAAGCATGTCGATATGCTTGCCGGTGTCAATCCAGTAGCCGGTGATCATCTCCGGGCGCACGTCCTTGCCCGTCTCGACAAGCCTTGAGAGCGCGTCGGTGATCTCTAGTTCGCCTCTGGCGGATGGCTTCAATCCCCGGGCTGCTTCGAAGAAGTGGTGGTCCAGGAAGTAGATTCCAACAATTGCCAAGTCGCTCTTGGGCACCGCCGGCTTTTCTTGCAGCTCCACCACGCGACCATGCTCGACGACAGCGATTCCCAATCCCTGGGGATTCGGCACCTTGTGCAAGAGCAGGATCGTGTTCATCGTGCCATCACGAAAAGTTCGTGCTTGGTCAGCGATGCCTTCACGGATGAAGTTGTCTCCGAGGAAGACGACGAACTTGTCGGTCCCGACAAAGGGCTCACAGATCCCCACGGCGTGGGCAAGCCCCCGTGGCGCGTCCTGCTCGATGTAGGTCACCGAAGCACCCCACCGCGAACCGTCGCCAACCGCGGACATGATCTGTTCACGTCCCATCGGGAAATCTGCTGGAACCACGATGCCGATTTCAGTGATCCCGGCGTCTACGAGGTCTTCGATGGCGTAGAACAGAACTGGCTTGTTGGCAACAGGTACTAGTTGCTTGGCACCGGTGTAGGTCAAGGGACGCAGCCGCGTGCCCTTGCCTCCTGCAAGGATGATTCCCTTCACAGACATGCCTTCCGAGGGGGTGCGCCGGAAAAACTCGTGCCGGGCCGACACAGACGTGCCCGAAACGGCCGCCCCGATGGGTCAAACGGCGGCGTCACGCGGGTGGCACACCGCACGGCGCTGAACACATTCCGATGCGCGAACAATGAAGACACCCCGTACACGGGAAGCCCATGCACGGGGTGTCATTCTGGTGGGCCGGGGTGGATTCGAACCACCGTAGGCAGTCAAGCCGGCAGATTTACAGTCTGCTCCCATTGGCCACTCGGGCACCGACCCATGCACCCTGTCCGGAGCCACGATGAGCGGTCAGGACCCGGTGATGGTACCAGTAAGCGGTCAAAGTGTCTGACGGGATTTGGTCTCGCTTGAATCGCGGCTATACTGCAGCGTCGGGGGCAGACGCCGTAATATGGCGGTTTGCATGGCATGGAGGTGAAACCGGGTGATGAAGCGACGATTAGTCTTCTCAAGTCTTGCGGGCACAGCCACGACATCCGGGCTCCTGCTGGCTTCGTGTGGGGGCGCTGCAGAAGAGCCAAACAAAGCCGCTCCGGCGGGCGCGGCAGGTGCGGCAACCAAGGCACCCGCAGCCGGTGGAGGCACGGGTACGCCGGCACCAGTGACAGCGCAGACCGCCGACCCGAAGGCGGTGGCCAAGGTACTGCTACCTAAGCTGGCCGCGCTGATTGATGCCATTAACAGCAAAGATGCCGCCAAGATTGCGACCACGAAGAAGGAACTTCAGCAAGAGGCTGACAAGTCCGACGAAGCGGTCCGCGCGTCAACCGGCCAGGCTGCCAATCAGGTCAACGCAGCGCTGAACAATATTCGCCTTGCTGGTATGTCAAATGACATAAAGACGCTTGAGCGAGCAAAGACATTGCTGGAAGA
>DDYL01000185.1:35779-45876 GCA_002347925.1 Chloroflexi bacterium UBA2235
CGGTGCACTTCACGGATCATGGTTTTGACCCGGGTGATCTCGGCATGTGATCGAGGGTCCAGTGGGTCCTGCGCAATTGCGCGAGCGAGCTTACCCCGGTATTCAACGAGGCGACGGAGTCGGTCCAGGACGATCCGGTAGGGACTATCCTGCGGGACTGAGATCGGTTCGTCGACTACCGGTTCGGCCGTGGGTTCGAAAAGTGCGACCATTGACTTGGCTTTCCTGTGTGTCCGAAGTGCGCCCGGAGGCCCGAGACCCCTCGACAATCGTTCAGTCGAAGTATGGTCAGCGACGCCAATCCGGGCGTGAGATAGATCAGTTTGATTGACTGTAACGAGTCATTCGTGCAGGGGATGCCACATCCATGAGTAGCACCCCAGGAAGACCGCCGCGATTCACCGCCAATGCCGTTCGAAGCGATTTCAGCTACGAACGCGCCATGTGATGCGACCGCGTTTCAGGTCGTAGGGCGAGAGTTCCACTTGCACACGGTCGCCTATGCCGACCCGAATGTAATTCTTGCGCATCTTGCCACCGAGATGTGCAAGCACCTGGTGGCCTCCGTCGAGTTCAACCGTGAAAAACGCATTTGGAAGGGTTTCCTTGATGACCCCGTCCATAACGATCTTCGTATCGTCAACCCGACCTTGCCGACCACCCGCCTGGGGCTGCACCATCCGTATGCCTCACTCCAGCCCGCCCGTCTTGGTGCGGGACTGTCCCTGACCTGTCATTCAATCACATGCGTTCGGTTTGGAATGCATTCCGACCAATCGATGAATGGTACCCCCTTGCGATGGTGTTCGTCACGCCTATAATCTGAAAACGCTGGTGCTTTTGAAGGGTCCCGAAGACTAGTTCAAATCTGCCGGGGTCGGTGTGACTGATGTCGGACCGGTCGAGAGGGTCGCCGATGCCCAAATACATCGAACTCAGTGAAGACGAATCGTGGGCGATTGACCTCATGGTCCGTCATACGTATGCCGAATCGGGCTCAGTCATCGGCCAAGGCTTGCTTCTGAAAGTAATGAACCTGATCCTCGAGTTCGAGGATCGTCGTGGTACCCCGACATCACCAGTGGCCTTGCCGATGGCGGTTACTGAAGAGGAGTGCTGGGCGCTCGATCATCAGGTTCGGTGCGATCTGACCATCAACAACAAGAACGTGGGGCGGGGCCTCCTCGTAAAGGTGTTCCGGACACTGACCGCCTTTGCAAACGAGCGAGACGCAACTTCAGGTGTGGCGTGGCTTGACGACCTCACGGCACGGTTGCCGGGAAACGATGGCGGCGACCCTCGGGATGGGCATGATGGGTCGGGCCCGAGTGGCCGTCCCGGTGGCGGGAACCGCCTGGACGGGTCCCACGACAGCCCCGGCGATAGCGACGATGGTGCGAGTCCGCCCCTCCCCCGAAGCAAGTGACTACTGATCGGGATAGTCCATTTACGTCGGGCGATCTCATTCCGATGCGAACGATTTGATGGGGGAAGAATTTTCCGCGGCGCTTCCGGCGCGACTGCGCACTCAAGGCACCGCGACTCGAGTAGAGTTCGTGCTTGAGGCGCGATCCACCCTGATTGGCCGGTCACCCCAGTGTGACATCCAGGTCGACGAGCCACTGGCGTCACGGCGACATGCAGAGATCATCCGTGAGCCTTGGCGATATCTGATAAGTGATGCGGGAAGCCGGAATGGCACCCTCGTGAATGGTGAAGTCCTGGTCGGCGAGCGAGAGCTCCGCCATGGCGATGTGATTCAGGTAGCCACAACCAGGTTGCAGTTTGAGGACCCGAACGCAACCATCGTTGAGGCATCGGGTCTTCCGCGAGCAAACCTGTCTGTGTGGGTCAACCAGCAGTCTGGAGAGGCATACGCGCACGGCAAGGCGCTCGAACTTGCGCCCAAGGAGTTGGCCTTCCTGACGCTTCTGTTCGAACATCCTGGGATGGTCTGTGACCGCGACCAGGTCGCACTCACGGTCTGGCCGGAGTATGGCGGACGTATCGGGAGCTATAACATCGAGACCCTTGTCAGCCGGCTCCGCCGGAAACTGGAGCACGCAGGCGCGTCTCCCGATCTGATCGTGACTGTCAGGGGTCGGGGCTACCGACTTACAAATCCTGATGCGTCTCCGGCTGGTACCGCGCCATAGTGCGCGCCCGGTTTCGGTTCGGGCACTGTGGCACGGGTTGACTAGACGTCGGCATGGGTTTGCGGTATAGTCCATCTGAGGTTTGGGACACGCTGACCCTTGCGTTGCTGTCGAACGGTGAGAACCAGTTCGTGGACGCAGGATCGGCGCACTCCACTCCAGGTTCGATACACCGCTGGTAACGGCCAGGGAACGATCTTGCGCGCCAAGGAGCGGACAGTAATGTCCCGCTTCCGAGTGCAGTGGGACCAGTCCCCGGACCCGGTACCAGCGTCCGGTGAGGCAGCGCCAGGCGGCTTCGGGATCCCTCCCGTAAGACCGCGCCGCGGAACGCCAAGCCGGATGCTCGCCGTTCAGGCGGTGTGGGGTCGAACAGTTCCGCGGCCGGTACCTGAAGCCCACCAGGTGCGGTCGGGCGCTGCTGGGTGGGCGTTCGTGTGCTGTTTCATGGCACACAACCACCGTTGTGACTTTGGTATTCCTTCGTACCCGCCTTTGGCGGCCGTTGGCTTGCCTTTGCTGTGGCATGCGTACTGACTTTGACCTGCCAGACATGCAGGTTTGCGCCAGCGTGCGTTCCGCGGTTCGTGACATTGGTGGGGCAGCGCAGAAAGGACCAGCCCCAATGCTTCATCTTGTCATCGATGGTTTCGTCGACGACGCGGCCGTCCTCGGACAGGTAGAACCGATCTTCGACCTGTTGAACGAGTTGCCCGGCATGATTGAGATGACCAAGATCACTCAACCGCATGTTTTCCGTTACCACGGTGTGGTTCCAGATGACTGGGGAGTGACTGGCATGGTGATCATCGCTGAAAGCCACATCTCGATTCACACCTTCCCGGAGCATCGCAGGTTCCACATGGATGTTTTCAGCTGCAAGACTTTTGACTACGCGCGTACGCTTGAGATCATCGATGGGCGCTTGGGCGTTGTCGAACGAGCTGCCGACGTGGTGCGCCGACCAGTAGTCGGTGAGGAGGTCGAGCGCGCGGAGGACATGCATTGGCGCATGACGCCGATGCCACCGATGGTTGTCAGGGATGTTGCCGAGACAGCCAAGCTGCGAGCGTTGATCGGCGCCAGCTAACCACAGACCACACTGACTTGCTGCGCAGCTGTGATTGACGGCCGCGTGGTGGGCAATCCTGATCCAGTCTCGTCGCCCCGCCGCCTTGGTGGGGCTCTCTTTTTTTGCGTTGTTTGAGGCGGAAGACCGCTCGGTGCGGTGAGGCAGGTAGCTTGATGTTTAGCTCTGCGCGCGTATTTGGTGGTCTCGAGGCTGAGCGATCAGACTATTTGACATCCCAATTCGTGATTGTTCCGGTGCCATACGACGCGACGACGACATATCGGTCCGGAACGCGTGACGGTCCGAGGGCAATCATTGACGCGTCCCTACAAATGGAATTGTGGGACCTCGAGCTTGGTTGCGAGCCGGCAGACCATGGCATTCACACCTTTCCCGAGGTGGAGCCTCACCTCGGCAGTTCGAAACTGATGGTCGAGAGGGTCAGGGATGTGGTTGCTGGCGTGATTTCGGACGATAAGGTCCCGATCATGATTGGTGGTGAGCACACCCTTACCGCCGGTGCCGTGGAGGCGTGCGGAGCTGTATATCCAGATCTTGCGATCCTCTATCTGGACGCGCACGCTGACGTGCGGGACCCGTACTTGGGAGCGGAATGGAACCATGCCAGCGCCCTGAGGCTCTCGATCGGGGCAATACGGCGCGGTCGGGCAGTTTCAGAGGTGCCGGTGGTTGCGGTTGGTATCCGGAGCGCGGCGGCTGAGGAGGCGGACTACATCCGCGAGAACGAATTGCGGGTGGTCCTTGCCCAAGAGGTCGCGGAGACCCGATACGGCGGAATGTCCGCTCGGGATCGAATGTGGGACGAGGTCCTGGAAAGGCTTGGTCCGAGAGAGGCACCGCTTTACATCAGTGTCGACCTGGACTGTCTCGACCCCTCAGTGATTGCCGCGGTAGGCACTCCCGAACCGGGCGGGCTGGACTGGTATGAGGTCACATCGCTCTTGCGTCGCGCGTGTGAACGGTTCAAGGTTGTCGGTGCCGACGTTGTCGAACTCGCACCTGATGAAGGGCCTGTTGCGGGAACATTTGCCGCCGCCAAACTTGTCTACAAGCTCGTCGGCTACATCGGGAACCGTGCTCAGGGTGGGAGCTCGGACTAGGGCCTGGCCGTATTCGTTCTTGGAAAAATGGACAGGCGGATGGTGTCCACGACACCATCCGCCCATTCTGGACTTCCGCCGAGTGATCGCTTGATCAGTCGACGCGAACGTTGACTGCGCGCTGGCCGCGTCCGCGTGTGTCCTGGCCAATCTCGAAACTCACTGCCTGACCCTCAGCCAGATTGTCGAAGGGATATCCGACAACTCCGGTTGCATGGAAAAAGATTTCCTGGCCATTCTCCATTTTGATGAAGCCAAACCCACGATCACGGATAAGCCTCACCACAGTGCCACGCTGCATGCCACGCGCCTCACAAAAAACAACACCGGTAGCCCTGCTCGCCACCGGGTAACCGCGCCGGCGCCTGCGTGCTGACCACCGTCTAGGACTGCGAAATCGGCCCAGTCCCGACCGGTGTCACCTTGTCCAGAACCGACCCGCACCCGCGCCGATACCCGTCCGTGATGATCGGCAAAACTATATCAACCACGGTTGCGGCGACGGTGACGGGGCTTCAGACATGCGCGATCAGGGCTCGCCTGACGATGTCAATCGAGTCGGTCACGACGTCTGGTGGGTTCGCGACATGTGCCACGTCGGCAATCGTGGCGACTCCGGTGAGGACGAGGATTGTGGCGACCGAGGCTCGCGCGCCCGCCAGGATGTCGGTATGTAACCCGTCCCCAATCATGACAGTCTCCCGAGTGCGGACCCCGAGACGTGCCATCGCGATTTCGAGCATTACTGGCGAAGGCTTTCCGATTACGGTTGGCTTGACCCCGGTGGCAGCCTCCAGATAAGCGAGGGTTGCTCCATTGCCGGGAAGGAAACCATGTTCAGTTGGAAGCGCGAGGTCGGGATTCGTTGCGATAAACGACGCGCCAGACCGGATTGCGCCAGTTGCACGCACTAGGCGCTCGTATGTCAGACGTCGGTCCAGGCCACACACGACGACTTTCGCACGCATGGCATCGTTTGTCAGCTGAAAGCCAGCGCCAACCATTGCCCGAACGAGGCCGTCTTCACCAATGACCATGATGGGCGTTCCGGCGGGCCAGTCGCGTCGAAGGAAGACGGCGGTTGCCTCAGGGGAGGTGAGGATATCCTCGGGTTCAATCATGAACCCCATCCCTTTAAGGTGGTCACTGACCTGCGTGCCGGTGCGCGTGGAGTTGTTGGTGATGAGTTGGAACGGCAACTTCCGTTGACGGAGGACCTCAAAGAACTCTCCAGCTCCCGGGATTGGTCGGGAACCGGTGTAGATGACTCCGTCGAGGTCTACAAGGTACGCACGGCGCGATTTCACGAGTGCTGAAAGCAAGTGTTCCCGAGGGTCCATCTGGACGAAAGTGTAGTCGATAGGTATACACACTCCGAAAACCGGAGAGGTTCTTTCTGTCTGGGGGACACTTTGGCAACGGCGGCAATGGACGAGTCCGAACGAGGGGCATGGCTCGCGATAACCCGGGTGCCAGGAATTGGCGCCCAGCGAACACGTCGGCTTTTGGAGCATTTTGGCGACCTGCATCGAGCATGGACTGCAACCGCGGGCTCCCTTGTTGCGTCGGGGTTGGATCGTCGCGCGGTTGACCAGCTCATCGCGACTCGCGGGGCATATGACCCGAGGCGTGACTTGGATCGGCTCGAGACGCTCGGGGCGACGGCTCTCACATGGCGCGACCCTGAGTACCCGGCACCGCTGCTTGCGGTTGTCGACGCGCCGCCAGTGTTGTTTGTTCGCGGGCGCCTGGATGCCTTACTCGCCCCTTCTGTGGCGATCGTGGGCACTCGCCGTGCCACTGGCTATGGGCGCGAACAGTCGGAACGGTTCGCGACCGATCTCGTCCGGGCCGGCTGGGTTGTCGCCAGCGGGCTTGCTCGCGGTGTGGATACGTACGCGCACCGCGGCGCGGTTGCTGCGCTATCAGCATCAGGAGCGGACCGGCCCGGCACGGTGGCGGTCATGGGGCATGGGATAGACACTGTCTACCCGCCGGAGAATGCACGGCTCGCCGCCCAGATCATCGAGTGTGGTGCGCTTGTTTCGGACTATCCGCTCGGTGTGGGGCCGGCTGCGGACCATTTCCCGGCACGCAACCGGATCATTTCCGGATTGAGCCTCGGGACACTTGTGATCGAGGCTCCACCCGGGTCCGGCGCGCTGATCACCACCACGTACGCCAATGACCAGGGTCGACAGGTGTATGCGCTCCCCGGACCGGTGTCATCTCCCGCGAGTGAGGGGTGTCATCGGCTGATCCAGCAAGGAGCGCGCTTGGTCACGTCTGCGGAGGACATCGTTATTGACCTGCTTCCGTCATTGGCGATGATGGGTCGGCCAATTCCATCTCGGCAAGGTCCGCTTTCCCCCACGGGGCGGACTGTCGACCGTCAACGGCCACAACTTGCCATCAACTTCGAGGAACGCGATCAGGGCGACGCAAACATTTCCGGTGGTCCCGGTTCGGCAGTGATCCAGGTCCTTCGTGATGCATCACGGCCGATGCATGTTGACGAAATTGCCCGTGCCGCCCAGATTTCGTCATCCGAAATTGCCGGCCTACTCATGATGCTAGAGCTTGATGGGTGGGTTCGCGACGACGGCTCGCTTGAGTATTCGCTCGCGAGACATCCAGATTGAGACTGAACCGGGGGGCTATCCGGGTAGTGGGAAACGACTCCCTTATACTGGCCGTTGAAGAAGACGCGTGACGGACGTTGACGGTGATCTGATTTCCATCGGCACCGTTACGGTCTACGAGTAATCTGGCGGTGGGAGTGACGATGCGTCGCCGAGAGAGTATCACCCTTGCGGTCATCATCCTGATCGCCTCGGTTGCGGGATGGATCGTCTGGCCGGACAACCCAGGCATTCACGCCACCGTCTTTGATCGAGATATCGACATCGACTTCAGGGTGGTCGAGGGCCTCGATTTGCAGGGTGGCCTGCAGGTCCTGCTTGAGGCTGATCCCGCGCCTGGTCAGGAACTGACGCCAGAGACCATGAATGCTGCACGCTCAGTAATTGAGCAGCGCATCAACGCTTTCGGAACTACCGAACCGGTCATTCAGCTGCAGGGCCAGCGAAGAATCGTCGTTGAGATGCCGGGTGTGAAGACGCCTGAGGAACGTGAACGCGCGGTCAAGCTGTTCGGCGAAACCGGCCTCCTAGAGTTCGTGGATACCGGTTCCACNNAAGAACGTGGATGCCAGTGCGGTTTCAGTCACTTTTGACCAGCGCAATACTCCGCAGATTGCTTTTGGCTGGGATGCCGAAGGTGCGAGAACGTTTGGCGATTACACCGAGAAGAACGTTGGCAAGTACCTGACGATTGTCCTGGATGGTGTGGTGCTCTCTGCCCCGCGGATCAATAGCCGGATTGAAGACCGGGGTGTGATCACCGGCAGGTTCAGCCTTGCAGAAGCCAAGGACATCGTCACGAAACTCAAATACGGAGCGTTACCCGTTCCGGTCAAGGTAGTGCAGCAGCGTGAGATTGGTGCCACGTTAGGACAAGACTCGGTTGACCGGAGCATCATGGCTGGTGCGGTTGGACTTGGCGTCGTCTTGGCGTACATGCTTATCTACTATCGGCTGCCTGGTTTCATTGCTGGGCTCGCTTTGGTGATCTATTCATTGCTTTCGTTTGCTGCGTTCAAGAACCCTTGGGCACCCGTCACCCTGACGCTCGCGGGGATCGCAGGGTTCATTCTCTCCATTGGTATGGCAGTGGACGCGAACATCCTGATTTTCGAGCGCATGAAGGAAGAACTTCGGCTCGGTCGCACGCTCGGCGCGGCGATTGAGGCCGGGTTCAACCGTGCTTGGGACAGCATCAGGGACTCGAACTTCTCAACTTTGATCACGTGCGCGATTCTTTACTACTTCGGGAGCGGCCTGATACGCGGTTTCGCACTCACCCTCGCACTTGGTGTCGTTGTCAGTATGTTCACGGCGATCGTCGTGACACGCACGTTCCTGCGTGTGTTGCTGAGTACTGGCGTCGCGCGCATGCCAGCACTCTTTGGGGTTGGAGGAGTGGCTGTACCGGTTGAGCCGGCAAAGCGCGCACCTTCCCGACCGGATCCGAACGGATTCCTGCCAGCCGCCAACTAGGTACAAGCTTCGCTCTGCCGAACTGCACTGGAGACGAAAAAACCGTGTTCGACATCATCGGACGGCGAAATATCTACTTCATGATTTCAGGACTGATGATCCTGCCCGGTCTGATTGGTCTCGCAATCTGGGGTCTGAACCTCGGCATCGACTTCACCGGCGGGAGCCTCGTCGAGGTGCGCCTGGGCGCGAACCCGGCAGCCGCGCAGGTCCGCTCAGTCTTCGTCGATGCGGGCCTCACGGACGTGTCAGTCATTACAGGGTCGACCAGTGATGCGCTTGGGAAGACCTATCTCATCAGAACCAAGACCATTGATGCGGGAGCGAAGTCAGACCTGCTGGCGAAGCTTGGGTCGGCCTACGGCCCGCTGACCGAGGATCGCTTCGAGTCCGTCGGACCCGTGATCGGGCGCGAAACTGCCACCAATGCGTTCCTCGCCGTATTAGGTGCCTCGGTACTTATCCTTTTTTACTTGTCCTACGCGTTTCGGCAGGTTCCAAATCCTTGGCGGTATGGAGCTTGCGCGGTCTTTGCGTTGTTGCACGACGTCGTGCTTGTGGTTGGTCTCTGGTCGATCCTCGGAAAACTGTTTGGTCTGGAAGTGGATGCGCTCTTTGTCACCGCGATCCTGACCGTTGTCGGGTTCTCGGTNNATCAACACATCTCTGACGGTTATTCTCACCCTCACCGCGCTTCTCCTGCTTGGCGGGGCGACGATCCGTGGGTTTGTTCTGGTCCTTCTGGTTGGCATCGTGTCAGGGACGTATTCCTCGATCTTCAATGCGAGTTGCCTGCTTGTAGTCTGGGAGAACGGCGAATTCGCACGGTTGCTCGGGCGCCTCTCACCCGCAAAACCGGTCGTGGCAACGAGCCCTTAGACACTTCACGCCTGCACCCGACGCCAAATGATGTCCGTGCGTACACTTGCGTGCGTTTGGCGCCACGGGTTTGATCACAGGCGCGATGAGGAATTGGAACCATGAGTGCTGTGACCGTCAATCGTCGGTTTGTGGATCGGGTCGTGCTGATCACTGGAGGCGGGTCCGGGATTGGCGAGGCGATGGCTCTGGCGTTTGCCCACGAAGGTGGACGCGTTGTCGTGGTCGACCGTGATGCCAATGGCGCGTCGCGCGTCGCTTCTTCGATCGTCGCGTCAGGTGGGGTGGCGGTGGCCGAGACTGCCGACGTTGCCCTAGCCTCGGATATGCAGCGGGTGATCGATGGTGCAGTCGCACGCTGGGGGCGTCTTGACGTCCTCTGCAACAACGCTGGCATTGGCATAGCTGCGGTGTGCCATGAAACGTCGGAATCCGATTGGGACTTGACGATGGCAATCGACCTCAAGGGCGTGTTCCTGGGATGCAAGTACGCGATACCGCACATGCTTCGACAGGGTGGAGGGGTCATCTGCAATACGTCGTCAGTTGCGGGTCAGGTTGGCGTCCTGAACCGCGCGGCGTACTGCTCGGCAAAGGCCGGCGTACTCGGATTGACGAAGTCAATTGCCATTGATTACGCGTCGCACAACATCCGCTGCAATGCATTGCTTCCGGGTACCGTCGATTCTCCGTGGATTGGCAAGGTCCTTGCGCAGCAGACGGATCCAGTTGGAGAGCGGGCGCGAATGGA
>DDYL01000185.1:45974-54605 GCA_002347925.1 Chloroflexi bacterium UBA2235
CGACATATTTCTCCCGAGTATCACCAAGCGAACCTGTTCGATAGTCCGTCCAAAGCGCCGGATACTTCCCGGATTCAGGTGATCGGCGGTTCCACGGTCAGGGTCGGCACCGCTTCATGGACGGATCCGACCCTGTTGACGGCGGGTTGGTACCCGGCGGGCGTGTCGACGGCAGAGGCAAGGCTTCGGTACTACTCGCACCATTTTCCGATCGTTGAGGCTGATGCATCCTTTTACGCGATACCTACTCCTGAGGTCGCCCAACGCTGGGTGAAGCGGACCGCAGATTCGTTCCGCTTCAATGTCAAGGCGTTCGCGCCCTTGACCGGCCACAGAGTGCCGGCCTCACGATTACCGGCTTCAGTCCGCGACAGTCTCCCGCCGAGGACCCAGAAGCTTCCGACCTTGGGTCCAGCCGACTTGTCCGCTGACGATATTGTTGAGTTACGAAGATGCTTTAGTGCGGCGATTGCGCCATTGGTCGAGTTCAATCGGCTCGGCACGGTTCTCTTCCAGTATTCATCGGACTTCCGTCCGGGATTCTCTTCGTACGCTGCGATTGAGAAGCTACGCGTTGACTTTCCAGTCACGCCGCTCGCAATTGAGTTCAGGCATCGAGAGTGGGCCGCTCCGGAAATCTGGGCGCGCACGCTCGACCAGTTGAGGGCTTTGGAGATATCGTTCGTCGCCGTCGATGCCCCTGCGAGGTTTGCGTCGGCGATGCCGCCAGTCGATGGTGTGACAACGCCCGGATTGGCAATCCTTCGATTGCATGGACGCAACTCGGCGGCGTGGGAAGGTCGGCACGACACGGCGGCGACCCGGTTCCAATACCGCTACTCAGAGCGCGAACTTGGTGATGACGTGCTGCCGAGAATCATACGTCTAGCACGTGAAGCCAGCGAAATTCACGTGCTCTTTAACAACTGCTTTGGCACGGATGGCGTTCACAACGCCGCCACAATCCGGCGATTGATTGACGCGGTCGGATAAGCGGGATAGCGCACCTTGCACCCGGTCTCAGTCCCGCAATCCAGGTCAATGCCGGGACATTGGGAGAGCGATTGGTCGCCCTTCGCGTGCCGACAGTTCCGCCGCAAACATGATCTCGTGGGTTTTCGCTGCATCGTGGATATCCACACGGGCTGGCCGGTCGTTGCGGATCGCGTCCACGAAGTCGTCGATTTCACCGGGGAATGGGTGGTGCGTGACTTCTGGCGTGTCAGGAAGAACCGTTGGGAAGTGTGCCCACCCCTCAAGTCCCGGATCGAGGATCGTTGACCGGAATTTGTCGTTGACCAGCGTACCCTTGGCACCGTGAAGCCGGATGTTGAAGGTGTATTTGACGTTACCCTCCAGCGCACATCCGACCTTGCCAATTGCACCATTCGCAAACTTGACCATCGTGATGATGGTTGCGTCCCATTCCATTACGCCGGTGTAATTGGCGCTGTACGCGAAGACTTCGACAGCCTCGGAGCGAACGAATTGCCGCAGTGCGTCGATTGCGTGGCACCCGGCAGCGGCGAGCGCCGATCCTCCGCGTTCCTTGCTCTTGACCCAGTGATATCCGCCGTACCACTGCTCCCAGTTGCCAGAGAAGTAGTCGCACTCGGCGTAATTGATGCGCCCGAACAGGTCAGCGTCGATCATCTTGTGGACAGACTGGAAGTATGGGCTCCAGTGAAGTTCGAACCCGACCTGGCTCTTCACACCCGAGGCCACGATAGCCGCCTCAACTTGACGGAAGCCGGAGAGATCAAGAGACACGGGTTTTTCTATAAGCACATGCTTGCCCGCGTTTGCGGCTGCAACCGCCTGAGCAACGTGTGCCTCGTTCGTCGAGCAAATGCTCACGATCGCCACGGCCGGATCGTCCACGAGGTCTTGCCACCGCGTGTATTCCTTGACACTGGTCAGTGAGTGCGCGGCTGCAACCGCTGAAACGCGTTTGGCATCGGCGCCGGCAAGCGCGACTACATTAGTGTGCGGGTTGAGTTGGTACGACTTGATGTGCTCGCCTGCGACCCAACTCATTCCGATTACGCCGACACCTAGTTGTTCTGCGCTCATCTCTTTCAATCCTCATTCTTGGATCTGGTCGTTCAGGATCTACTTGGTCGCTGGATTATGTAGGTACCGATGGACGTACATTGGATCGTCTAGGTCCAACCTTCCCAACGAGTTGTAATTTCGCTTGGCAATCGACTGGGTCGGGGCTTCACAGTGTGGCCCGGATCAAGGTAGCCGAGATAGACGTAACCGATGATCACGGATGACTTTGCAAACCCGAACTCGGTGGGCACTACTTCATCCCGAACCGAATCACCGGTCCGCCACACTGCGGCGAGGCCGAGTGCGTGGGCAGCGAGCAGGAGGTTTTGAACGCCCGCAGCCCCAGACGCAATCTCTTCATCCAACGTCACGTTTGGTTCAGTTGATGGCTCGACCGCCACGACGACGATAACTGGAGCTCGCAGGAACTTGGCCCGTTCGGTTCGCAGAGCTTCAACCGAGGACGGTGTCTCGGGGTCTGCAAGGCGTCGGACAAGCGATCGTGCGAGCACCTCACCGCCGTGAGACCTAGCGTCGCCCGCAAGTACCAGGAACCGCCACGGCTGTGTATGCCGATGGTTGGGAGCGAACGTTGCGGCTTGGATTACCCGTTCAATGAGATGACGGTCGGGACAATCAGGTTTGAGCCGCCCGATACTTCGACGAGTGGATAGTGCGTCGAGGACGGCAACGGCGATGTCCGAGAGGCCTTCTAAGTCCATCGCAGCAGTGTAGCAACGGCACGTCGACTATCAGGAGTGCTCAAGTATCTGTGCTGCAACTTCTTGTGCAGTGGAAGCGAGACCGGCGGAGGTCACCGTAATGCGGGTTCTGATGTATGCGAGTAGCCAGCGGTGGCTTGGTGGGATAGGCAACCAGTCGGCATTGCTTGCGCGCGAACTAGTGGGCATGGGGCATGAGGTGACAGTGATCGGCTTCGGTGGGCCGATTTCGACCGATGTCGGTCCACATGTTGCTCTCCCTAGACGGATCCCAATGCGTGGAGGTACCGTGCGGTTCCGGCCTTTCGAGTTTGGCTACTACACTGTTGCACCAGCGGGCAACTATCTCTTTGCTCTGCCTCGCATTATCCGATGGTCCGCCAATCCCGTCATTGAGCGGTTGCTTCGGATTGCCTTTCCCGACAATCCTGGCGGGCATGGTTCTCAATTTCTCAGACGCATATCCGAAGTTGTGAATGCTCTCACTGGCAGTTTCAGTACAACTGCTCATGAGGCTTCATTCCTTTCCCGCTTACTGCTAGAGACGGACCCTGACGACATCGCACAGATCATTCGCATCAGGGAGTCTTGTGATCCGGATGTTGAATACGCATGCGACTTGTCACTCGTCCCCCTCACAGGCAAGCTTCCGGTTCGAAGATCACCGATTGTGGCAGCGGCACAGGGGTTCGAGTTGGTTTGGCGGAGAGGTGTTCCTCTGTTGCCTGCGATCAGAAAGGTTCGTGACCGCATCTCATTGGTGGTATCCGCCTCGGAGGCGAACATCGCTGACAATCTTGTGCCCATCTGGGGCCGTATCGGCGGCCCGATCCGTACCGAAGTGGTCCCCTATGGGGTTGGTGATGATCCCGATTGGCAGATGCCGGTCACCGAAGCGCGGGCTCGGGTAGCCAGCCATTTCCGAGAAACGGGTCTCGCGTCAGGGTGGGCGAATGGTAGTGACGACGGCGACACGCCATTCACCGTGGTGTGGCTCTCGCGACTTGACATGGAGAAGGGGCCGGACCTTGCGCTGCACGCGATGGCGTGCCTTCGGGACCGGGGCATCAACGCGGTCCTTTGGCTGGTGGGCCAAGAGATGCCAGGGTCGACGCTTGGGGCTGTGATACGCCAGAAAGTCAGGTGGCTCGACCTAGAGGACCGTGTTTTCGTCGTCACGTCGGCGAAAACTTCCCGAGCTAAAGCGGCGTTCCTTCGAGGGGCGGATGCCTTTCTTGCCACCTTCATCCGTTCCGAGCCATTCGGACTGGTACTCAGCGAGGCAATGGCATGCGGTCTGCCAATCGTTGCCCCAGACCAAGGTGGTTCAGGGGAAGTACTCCGCGCGTCCGGCCTTGGCGCACTCGCGTATCCCGCGAATGACTCGGGTGCCATTGCGGATCGGCTGGAACGATTGGCAACCGACAACGCCTTCCGTCAGGAGGCTTCCAAGCTTTCCAGGGCGTCCTTCAATGATCGCTTCAACGCTAAGGCGATGGGACTCGCCTTCGCGTCGACGTTCATCGACGTCGCGAACATGGGGACTTGACCCGACCCGAACGCAATTGCTTGACGGTCCCTGTGAAAATGATGCCGGTCAGATTTGAGGCGTGAGATTGGTCGGTTGCCCGCTTGAAGCTGCTCAGGGACTGATGCAATTGTCCACCCCCAACAACGTAGTGCGCGGACGTTCGCATTTCGGCGCCAATCATGTAGGAAGTTGTCAACGTGTTCCTGTCAATCCGCACGAGGCAAACGTTGGAGAAGGTACGACCCAAGGGGAGCAGTAAGCCCGCAAAGTTCCGCGGAAGCAGAACCATGCGGGCCTTGTAGAGACCTGGGCCGCGCTTTACTTCAACAGGCCACGCTCACGTAGGACTTGATCGCCGAGGAGCCCGAGCTGGATTTCATAGGGAGAACCGGCCAATTCAGGGTGATGCTCCAGGCGCGCACGCTGGAAGTACTGCACGGTGTATGTGCGGCCTGTCCCGTCATTGTTAGTTTCCTGCATCTCTTCGGAGATTGGGTAGCCGAAGCGTTCCAACGCACCCTTCTCATTGAAATAGTTCAGGAACACGTCACGCACGGTGTGCTGGACTTCGGGGAAATAACGGACCGCAGGCCCGCTGTCCACGGCTTGCGATGTCGGGAATGGCCGGCGCGGGACCGTCAGGACGTCACCGAGGAGTTGAAGCTGGACTTCATACGGCGTGCCTTGAAATTGCGGGAAGTACTCGAAGCGTGCGCGCTGGAAGTACTGCACCAATTTGCCGTCCTCAGTTATTTCTTCGGTGCGCGGAAAGCCAAACTGCTCAAGTCCGCCGTACTTGTTGAAGAAGGTGAGGAATG
Source organism: Chloroflexi bacterium UBA2235 (assembly GCA_002347925.1). GTDB lineage: Bacteria > Chloroflexota > UBA11872 > UBA12225 > UBA12225 > UBA12225. Next base: position 51,101 of record DDYL01000185.1, read on the forward strand.
CGCCCTGGACGTTGTGGCCGGTCTCCTTGAAAAAGGTTGCCCCGGGCTTCTCGGCAACCGGATCGGTGGGGTTCGGCAAGGGGGTTGGCATAGGAGGAACTGGCGTCGCCACCGGCGTAGGAGGAGCAACGGACGTCGGAGTGATCACGGGACCGTCCTGCTTGATCGCGTAAACGCGCCCGTCCTTCGACCCAATGTAGACGGTCCCGTCGCTACCGATGGCGGGCGACGACTGGTCGATGCCCTTTTCGGTCTTGATGGCCTTTACGAGTTGCCCGTTGAGGTTAAGGACGTAGAGGTTGCTGTCGTTCGAACCGAAGTAGATCAATCCATTTGCAGAGATCAAGGGAGACGACGTAACTGGTGCCCCAGTCGGATAGCTCCACTTGATGGTGCCACCGCTTTTCGTGTCGACGGCATACAACTTGCCGTCATCTGCGCCGATATAAAGCACGCCATCGGCACCCATCGACGGGGTGCTCTTGATGGGGCCGCCCGAGACACCGACGCGCCATTTGATAACGCCCTTGTCAGGTTCGATTGCGTAAAGTGACCCGGCGTCGGTGCACACATAGACCGTGCTGTCAGGGCCGGCAACCGGGCCGGAGTTGATCGGCGCGTCAAGGGTTGCAACCCACCGATCCCCGCCGGATGAACTTCCTGAGTAGACCTTCTTGTTGGTTGAGGCCCAAACGATCAAGGTATTCGGAGTGATCATTGGGGATGCCCGGACGGAGTCTTCAGCCATTCGGACCCCTTGGTATGCGCCGTCCTCATTGATCTCGAAGACCGCACCGCCGTCGAATGCCACCAATGTACGTCCGTAAGACTTCGACGAAACCGGTGCGCCGCGCGCGGCGGCACTCCCGGTGGAATACGTCGTGACCTTTGAGAGGTCGTCGTTGGTTGGGAACTTCCAGATTTCCTCACCAGTGTCGGTCTTGAAGGCGCGGATGCTGCCGTCAGAGCCTCCGAAGACCACTAGCCCTCGCTGGTTGATGAACGGGTGCGTGAAGAACGACACGCCGGAAACTTCGCGTGTCCACCGTTCCTGCCCGTCAGGTCGGATAGCCCGTATGCGCCCGTTATCGGTGGCAACGATTACGGTGCCGTCCGTCGCAATGACCGGACCGCTCACGATTGCTGCACCTTGGCCGGATGTCCAAAGGATGCCCGGGTTTTGCGGAGCGTTCAGTGTGGTCGTGCCCTGGTGTGTTGAATCTCCCTTGAACTGTGACCACTGGGCCGTAGGAAACGGCTGGTCTGCGAAGACTGATGTGATCGACTGGGCGCCCATTGCAAGCGCGAGCACGGCAGCGGCTCCGCCGGCAAGCATTCGTCCGGGTCGGCCTCGTGGTGTCATGTTTGTATCGCGGTTCATCGTTCTTCTCGTCTTTGGCGTTGGAACACGAGCAGGATCACTCGCATATCGATTGATCCGAGTTGTAACGGTCTAACGAATGATAGCCACAGCGGGGTGACTTGATGGCGGTGTCGCGCACGTTACACTTGTAATGACGAACGCCGGACGCGGTCATGGAATGCCCAATTCCACAGCGTCCGCAGACCACATCTGGTCAGGTTCGTCTTCGGCACGGGTTTGACGTCCACGTCTATGTGGAGCAACCGGCCTTTCTCGTGGTGGTTTGGTCGATCAGCATCCGTTGCGTCGTGCGACGCCGTGTATCGACCGGGAGTGACCTAGTGACAGATGATGCAGGAGCCGAAGCGTTGGTCCCGACCCGTCCGAAGACTGTCCGGCGTAGAGCGACTGCCGTAGTCGCGAAGTCCGCCGAGGTCACACTCAGTGTCCCGGACATCCAGGCGAGCGATGCGCCGAGTGAAGAAATTGGCGTGACCGGCCCTGACGGGACAAGCAGCGGAGGTCAGGTGGTGGCCGATCCGGAGCCACTTCTCGAGGTGGAAGCGCACGCGGTTCCTGATCCGGAACCAGTGAGTGAGAGCGTCGCTGATGAATTTGGAATGCGCAGGCATCGGCGCGGCGGGCCCCGTCGGGGCGCGCCGGAGATTCCAGCTCCGCGTGACCAGGCGAACGTTCAGCGTGGTCAGGCAGGTGGGCCTCGGCCGGGATTTCAGGGCCCGCGTCCTCAGGGCAGGGTTGGCTCCCAAGGCCCGAGCCGAGATCCTGCCGGTCGCCCAGTGACAAGGCCGGGACAGGGGCAGGGGCCACGTCCGGCATCGACATCGATGCTTGGTGGCCCCGGCCGATTGGGAGGAGGGCGCCCCGGAGATCGGGTTCCTCCTGCGACCGGTGGCATGGCTTCCGGCGCCAACAACAATTTCCGGTCCCTTGGCAAGTCTCCGGAAGAATTGGCGCGCCAGGCTGAGGCGGCGCGTCGAGAGGCCCGTGCTACCCGGGGGCGCTGGTTCCAGGCCGCGGCATCGTCTACCCGTGGAGGCACCTACCGCGCATTGGGAAGGGATGCCAACGGCACGGCGCTGCCTGGGCGTGAAGCAGGGACCGGAGGCCGCAACGCGGGCCCGAACGATGCACCCAGGCCTGGCGGGCCGATGCGACGTCCTCGTCCACCAAGATAGCAGTGTCCTCGAACGCTTCGGCGACTTCTTCTTCCTGGAGGACGGCTTAGCTCCTACGGGTGATATACCCATCTCCGGCAACGCCCGGGAACCACGATGGTTTGCGCCGGGAACTCCTTTGCGCACAAGTCGGCAAGGCGTCCCGGTGACCCCGGATTTCCTGCAAACATGTCGTAGTGCATCGGTATCAGGACCTTTGCACCAATGGCGTTGGCCAGATACGCGGCCTCGCGTTCGTCCATGTTTCCGATAATTCCGTGTCGCTCTCGGAACCAGTCGCGCCCATTGATCGGCAACAGTGCGATGTCTATCTCGAGGTTCTGGAGCCTTTCGACCATTCCCGGGTAAATGGATGTGTCCCCCGCGTGGTAGACACGGGTACCTCCGATGTCCACGACGAACCCAACAAAGCGCCATCCCACGATTGGATCGGCTTCCCAAACACATTCGGCGACAGGGTCTCTTCCGGTTCCATGTGCTGCCGGCACGGTATGGACCGACATGGACCCAACTTTCACAGTCGAGTCGACCTGTCCCGTAATCACTCGGGTGTGGTCGCCGACGAGACCCGTTGCTTGGGCGACTGCAGACTCCGGTACCACGAAGACGGATCCCGGGGATGCCTTCGCAATCCCTTCGACTGCGAACGGATCAAGGTGATCCAGATGATCGTGACTGCAAAAAACGGCGTCGATGAAGTCCAGCATTGACGGATGGAGGGGCGGTTCGAATGTGCGTTGCAGCTGGCCTGACGACGGCTGGAGAAACGGGTCGAAAGCAACGGTCTCTGTAGGGGATTTGACAATCCATGACGCTTGCCCGAGGTGCCAGAACGCGAGCGTGCCCTGCTGGACTTGGGTCGCACGGATCTCGTCAACGAGTTCTGTCCCGGTTTTCCACGATACTGGTGCTTGTCCTGACATTGTTTCTCCTTAAGCGGGTCACG
>DDYL01000185.1:54640-66613 GCA_002347925.1 Chloroflexi bacterium UBA2235
GGAGCTGCGATCGAAACGCGTTTGGGATCGTTCGCAGTGCCCGGCCACATTCACTGACGGTGGTAAGGAAGTCCGCAATGATGACGACCACCGCCTCAATTGTCCGCGGAGGCACGGGCATGATGGTGTGCGCCTGTATGGCGTGGCAAACACCATCCGATTCGCCGAGGCGCCGCGCCAGTGCCACCGGCGCGCGCGTGTCGAACCAGTGGGCCCCAACATCGTGCAGCAGGCCTGCCCGAGCGCACGCCCGTGCGTCACATTTCAGTTGCCGCCCGATTTTGAAGGCCAAGTTTCCGACTGCCACTACGTGGTCGTACTCAGTAAATGTGAAATGGTGTCGCCGCGTTTGGCTTTCACCGAGTTCGGGCAGGTCGAGCAAGTCGGCGACCTGTGCTTGAAATGTCGCATCCATCTGGTTCAACTCCGCCACACGCGTCTGGCATCTCCCCGAACGGTGCCTGAAATGGTCGTCCATCCATGGTACCCACCCCATTCGAAATCGGCGCCACGGAGACCTGGTCCGGCTAGCAAGTGGCGCCACGTTCGTCAACACGGTCTGCCTCCCGCTTCAACCGTCCGGCTCTCCCGGGTGCAAGTGCAACCAGGACATCATGGAGTTGTGAAGCTTCGATGACGTTGCTCACATTGACTTCCAGGTCGCTGGGTGTGATGAGAAATGGATACGCTTGGTCTCCGCTGAGGGTGGCATGCGTCCCCAGTTGGCGTTCAAAACTCCAGAAGTGTGCCTGTCTGAGTGATCCGGGGACCGAGTCTTTTGGTGATGCCGGCACGAGTGATGCTCCGAAGCAGATGACATCACCGGTCGCATTCATCGCACCGAGCCGAGCGAGCTGGACCGCGGAAACCTCGGGTTCGTCAAGGTGTGCGAGGGGATTGGTTCCGATGACTTGTTCCACCACGTTCGGCATAGGCTGGCTGTGATCAGGAACGGCGGGGAGTGGTCTAAGCGTTACTTCACCGTTTCGGCCGATGACCTGCAGTCGGTCATCTGATCTGACCATCACGAAGTCGACCGCGGGATGGTTCAGGACCGCATCCACAAAGCCGGCACAACGTGCTTCAATGACGTGGCGATGAACTGGCTCGGTAGCACTCCGCAGCCAGATTTGGGCGAGTGGCCCGCACGAAATCACGACAATCCCTTGGTCGCGCGAAGGTGAATGCTCGTCAAGGATGCGTTCGCCCAGACGGATCGCCCCTGACGTCCCGAGTTCAAGTGCCCATGCACCAATCCGTCCCCAGGTTCGCAGCCACGTTGTCCCCAGACGAGGCGTCTGACCCGACGGCGAGCGTGAAGTTTCGACCATCCCGACGCGTTGGCGGTCTATCGAGGTCGGGGGCACTTTTGCGACGGATCTTTCCTGCCACTGATCGTGGCACCACTGATCAAAGTCGGTGGCAAAGGCTTCGGCGACGGGAACGGCCGGTGACATTCCGTGATCCGAAAGGATGACGAACCGGTACGGACGAGATGTGGTGGTACCGGTTTCGACGAGGGCCTTGATTGATCGGTCAATTCCCTTGAGTGTCCGGAGGCTGTTCCGCGACAGTGGGCCCGAGTGATGCCCCACCACGTCATAGCCGATATAGCAGGTGTAAATTATTGGAACGGATCTCAGCATGTCGAGACGGGTGCCCGCTGTGATCACGTCACGGGCGAGGACATTGAACAGAACGCGAACCAGTGGAAACATCCCCTCGAATAGCCTTGGACGCCGTTTTAGGGTTACCCAGACACGATCCTCTGCCTCTTGCAAAACTTCCCAGAATGCGTCACCGATGAACCGGATAGTCCTGCCGGGGTTTAGTGCGACCAGGGCAAGCGCTCGGACCATTCCTTGCCCCGGAGCAAACCATCGCGGGTCCGACCCCGCGATGGTGAGGATCCGATGCCTTGCGCCACCGGACATGGTGTTCGAATAGCTGCTGCCACCATTCAGGAGACCGTTCGTAGGATGCCTGGCGGCGATTCGGCCTTCAAATGCACGCATGTGAGCGGGGTTGCTACTTGCGATCCTCCGGGAAGATTCGCGATCCCACCAGTAGAACCCGGGAATTCCATCTGCATCACCCCACATGATCCCGGCTTGGACTGGAGGCGTGTCGGCCGGTAGGCCGCACCGCCAACGGTGCATCGAGTGGCTCCCCGATGCAATGAGGCCTGACAGGAATGGAAGGTAGCCCCGTGCGACCGCCTTCTGGAAGTTTCCATGACCAAGTCCATCAATCTGGATGATTACGAGTCCCGGAGACTGCTCAACGGCAGCGACCGGGTCGCGAGTGGCACGCAATAACGCAAGCGCGATTGCGCGACGCACGAACCGCCAAAGCCTGAACCAGCGCGCCGCCGGTCGAATTACTTCGACTGAGGCTGATGGTCCGATCCCGTGTGACCAGGATGGTTTTGATGCCGGTTCTTGGCGATCAGGTGACAATTCGGCGGATCATCTCGGCGTGCTTGGCAACAAGTGCTTGAGCGGCTTCAGGAGATTGGCCCTCGGCATGCACGTGGAATAGGGGAAGGTCGGCATCCGGCAGTACGAGGACCCATTCCGCGCCAAAGTCGAATCTGACCCCTTCGGACGCCGCACCGCTGTCACCAAATCGGCTCGCTTGTTCGTGCATCATCCGCATCACCCGTCCGGTGGCATCCCACGGGCATGGGACCGTCTGGCGTCCGAGGTGGGCGGTCGGGATGTTTATGGCGACATCCGAGAGTGACGTGCTGTCGACACTAAGGAACTGGAGAATGCGGGCGACTGCCATCATGCCATCGAACCCCGGGTGGAAGTCCGGGAAGATATAGCTGCCTTCGCCGTTTCCGACGAGGATGAGCGGTTTCTCTCCAGTCCCAGGGGTTTGGGTCTCCGGAGACGTTGGCGTCAATACACGGTGCTGTATGAACGCGTCTTGTGCGGCTTGCATCAATGCGCGAGGGTTGGGGGCAATTCGCAGGACGGCGCCACCATTTCGGCTGGCAAGTGCGTCAAATACGAGCGGAGCACTCGCAGGCACGCCGACAACGGCCCCCGGGTGCGCACGCCACGCCAGAACTGCGATGACCGCCAGTGCGGTCATCGGAGACAGGACGACACCCCTGTCATCAATGAGGTCAATCCGGGTGCCGTCGTTGTCCATCATGGCACCGGCTTGCGCCCCGATGGCTCGGCATATCGCACTGAGGTGTCGGAGGTCTTGGTCGTACTGGGTGGCAGTGCGCCGCCCGAATGCCTGTCCGGTGGCTGCGTTGACCGTAATCGTCTCTGCACCGATACGTCCCAGGAGTGTGGGCAGAATGGAGGAGGTGCTGCCAAACCCGTAGTCGATCACGGCGCGTCCGTGCGCTGTTGTGATCGCAGACTTGTCGCAGTGGTTGACAAAGGCATCCTCGTACCGTCGCGCCACGACGTCCCCGACCACGGATATCGCGCCGATTTCCGTCACCGGTACCCGCCGGAAATCCTCACGAAAAAAGCTTGTCTCAATGCGCCTCTGGCCATTCTTGTCAATGTTCAGGCCACGCCCGTCCAGCAATGAGAGTTCGATCTGGCGCCAGTCCGCAGGCGACAAGCGCACGTGAATTCCACCCATGGCACCGCTTGCGCGAGTTTCGTAGCGGGCCACAGGCACTGGAACGTCGCCGATGTCAAGCACGTCGATGCCCGCAGACGGCAAGCCGGCGATGATCGCTCGCTTGATCATCCGTGCGGCGCGGCTCCGGTCTCGATTGACCGTGACACGCGAGCCTCGCGGGAGAGTTGACCCGTACGCCGCGCCGACCCTTGCAGCAAACTCTGGAACCATCTCCACGTTTGCCAGGCCGCTTACTCCGGTCGCCGTGAAAATGGACCTTCTCGCCTGGTTTCCCCATATCAGGCTTGACGCGACTGTCGCGCCCGGGTCGACTTCCTTGTTGGGCCACAGTTTCACGTTTGGGCGGACAACTGCGCCTTCGCCAATCGTGCAGTTGTCTCCGATAACCGCGCCCTCGAACACCACTGTTCCGGACTTCAGGCTTACCTGCTTGCCGATCAGGGCTCCATTGAGGTCTGCCCCGTCGCCAATGTATCCGTTCGTCCAGATCACACTACGGTCGATGGTGGCGCGCTCTTCGACGACCGTGTAGTCACCAATGACGGTTGGACCGTGGATCACTGCGCCGGCACGCACCTCGACGCCTTTGCCAAGAAAGACCGGGCCGTATACGCGTGCCGTCGGGTGGATCACCGCATCTGGTTCGCCGTCCTGGTTAGACCTCCAGATCCGGCCAGACGAAATCTCTCCGGGCAACGGCAGGTTCACGAGCTCCTGGAGCATGTCTGCATTTGCCCGGACATATTCCTGCAGGGAACCGACGTCGCACCAGTAGCCGGAAGCAACGTACCCGAACATTGGGTCACTGTTCTGGAGGAGTTGCGGAAAGACGTCGTTGCTCCAGTCGACGGACTTGCCGGACGGGACGTACTTGAAGATCCCGGGGTCGAGGACGTAAATGCCAGTATTGACCGTGTCCGAGAAGACTTCGCCCCAACTCGGCTTCTCAAGAAACCGAGTGACCCGATGTTCCTCGTCAAGGATGACGACGCCATACTCCAAGGGATTTGGCACCTGGTAGAGCGTCAAGGTCGCCATTGCTTCGCGTTCGCGGTGGAAGGAGATGACCTTCTCAAGATCGAAATCTGTCAAGGCGTCGCCGGAAATCACAATGAACGGCTCGTCGAGAAGGTGTTCGGCGTTCTTGACACTGCCGGCGGTGCCGAGAGGCGTCTCTTCCACCGTGTAATGGATCACCATCCCGAACTCCGACCCATCGCCGAAATAGTCCTGGATCGTGTTCGACATATATTGGAGAGTCACAACGACTTCGGTGATGCCATGCCGTTTGAGGAGCCCGAGGATGTGCTCCATGACTGGCGCGTTGACGATCGGAACCATTGGCTTTGGTCGCCCGATGGTAAGGGGCCTCAATCGTGATCCTTCGCCCCCGGCCATGACCACTGCCTTCATCGTCAATCCCTCCAGCAACCATTCACAACAATTGTCGTGCAAGTTCATCATAGATCACCAGATGGGCAGCAGGATTACTTGTGGCCCATTTGGCAAAAGCAGTTGTGAGCGGATTGGGATTGGGAACCGTGCATGGAATGCGAGACACGTTCGTGGCCTAGCGGACGGCGCGTTACCATTCGGGAAGAGGCTGATAATTGGCCGGGACGCGCGAGGTTTGAAGCGTAGGCAAACGCTCCTCGTGTGGGTTGACTGACCACTGCGCGGCAATGACGCGTTGGCATCCGCATTGGGAAGGACGTGGTACGTGCCTGTACATCCGCGGACCGAGTTGTACCGAACAGCGGCTACCCGTTTGGCACGAGGCGAACGGGCGGCGTTAGCGACTGTCGTGGCGACAAGAGGATCCACACCCCAGAAGCCTGGAGCCGCATTGCTCATGCTTTCCGATGGCACGATGCACGGCACCATCGGAGGCGGGTGTGTTGAGGCAGATGTCTGGGCGGAGGCGCAGCGCCTGATGCGCCGAGGCGAGAGCGCCTTGCGAGAGTTTGTACTTGCCGATGATCCGGATCACCCTGGGGGCGATGTGTGTGGCGGGACGATGGAGGTGTTCATTGATGTCCTTTCCCCCCCGCCTCACGATCTTGACGGCGCGGTTCGGGTTGGACACCCTGCGTGACAGGCATTGGTGTTGCGCGAATTCTTTCGCTGCTCGACGCACGAACGCCGTTTTGCCTCGTTACGGTTGTGGCCAGCGGCAGTGACAGCGCGTTACACGTCGGCGGGAAAATCGCTGTCTTCCCCGACGGCACCAGCGAAGGCCGGGTCGGTTCGGATCGCCTGACAAGGGCCATCCTCGACGTTTCCCAGCGGTTTCTCGGTGCAGAGGAACCGGGGCAAGTTCGTTTCACTGTCGACGGGGCCGAACTAGGCAATCGACGTCGGATGCGCGATCGCGAGGTGGTTCCTGACACGGTCGAATTGCTTTTTGAACCATGTCTCCCGCCACCTCGCTTGGTGATCGTCGGAGCAGGTCATATTGCGGTTCCACTCTGTGCATTGGGCGCAGTCCTAGATTATGAAGTCACAGTGATTGACGACCGCGCGAGGTTCGCAACACGGGAACGCTTTCCTGCGGCACATGCGCTCTTGGTCGATGACTTCTCCAGGGCAATCGAATCCTTGGAGATCACACCCTGGACATACCTCGTTCTTGTGACCCGTGGCCATGAACATGACGAGGCGACCCTGCAACGTGTCGCTGGGTCGTCGGCCCGGTACATTGGAATGATTGGAAGCAAGCGTCGGGTCCTAGTGGTCTTCGATCGGTTGAAGAGGGCCGGCGTGGACGAGACGTTGCTCTCAAAGGTCTACGCCCCAATTGGGCTGGACCTTGGTGGGCGGGCGCCAACAGAAATTGCCCTCGCAATCATGGCCGAAATCGTAAACGTGAGACGTCGTGGTGGCGCGAAGTCACTCGCCCGGTTCATACATAGCGAAGTCGGATTGGCCGACTCTGGCTCAGACGTTGCAGACGAGGCATAGGGACTGTCACCTTCAACCCGTAGGTGAAGGGTTTCCGAAATTTCGGTTCAACGCCCCTATTCCGCAATGAAGGCGAGTGGGCGTGATGATCCGCCCGGGCGAGAAACCCAATCTGCGAGCGCGACGAGCGGACCGGTAACTTGACTGGTGCCCGCCGCGTCTGTGCCCGGCCACACGACATTCCGTACGGACATTTCGCCCGGAAGCAGCCGTATTTGTCTCAGTGCCTGAGTGAACATCCTTCCAGCCGCCCAGCGCCAGATGAGCGAGCCACCGTCCCCAAGGATCCAGAGGTCAAAGACCTGCCCGTTCCGGAACTCCAAAGTGACCTCGTCCGCGGATACGTTTGTGGCCGCGATTTCGAACTCGTACCCAGTGCCGGTCACTGGCCGGTCTGGCATGAGCCGTATCGTGACCATGATCGGCCCGGAAGGCGTGTCAACCGCATCCGTCGCGACCGGTGCGTTTCCGGTTGGCGTCTCGTCGCCTGACTGGTCTATCGCACCATCGGGAAGTGGGCCCTCTTGCACCGTGGCTTCGGAGATGCAGTTACACCTCGACGCTTCCGCGGACGTCACCATAGCCGGGAACCAGAGCACCGCGAGATTGGATGCGATTGCGCCACGTCGCGTCATCGATGGTTTCATGGGTCTAGTATGAGGGGATGGTCCCAAGACTGGCTGGAGACTATGGTGGTCAGGACCCGTGTGGTGTAAGGTGGATTGATGACCGTGACAGAGCCCAATGACGGATCGACGGATATGCAGCTTGTCCTTGGCATTGTTCAGGACGAGGATGCCAGTGCTGTAATCGAGGCACTGACCCAAGCTGGCTTTCGATCCACGCGCATCAATACGGTTGGTGGGTTCCTTCGCAAGGGCAATGCAACGATCCTTGTGGGAGTTGCTCGCGACCAGTTACAGCGTGCGCTGGTGATCCTTCGTGACAACTGCCAGACGCGGAGCGAATACTTCGTGCCGACTGCACCCGGAGAGGTTGGCGAGCCGTACCCACTGGACCCGGTTCAGGTGCAGGTGGGTGGTGCGACGGTGTTCGTCCTTGATGTGGAGCGGTTTGAGCAACTGTAGGGACCATTCCTGAGAATCGTTCCATCGCCGATGCGCGAAAGAGAGAACCGTGAAACTGGTTTGGGCAATCGTCCAGTCTGAAGATGCTAGCGCGGCCCTCAAGGCGCTCGTTTCCCGTGGATACCGAACGACTCGAATAAATACGGTTGGCGGGTGGCTCAAGAGTGGCAACGTCAGTCTGCTGCTTGGTGTGGAGCCTGCACAGGTAGATGACGTAGTGGCCACCCTTCGCGAGCATTGTCGTGCCCGGAAGGTGGATAACGGAGGTCAAGTGACCCTAGGTCGCGCGACGGTCTTCGTGGTCAACGCTCCGGGTTTCGTGCAACTCTGACGATTGCGTAGGGTCTCCCTTCTGCACGACGCCCGCCTCGATTGCAACACCTGGCTCGTCAGTGTCGAGGGGCATCGGCGCCAGCAGCACCCACACCAGAACGCCTGCGCCAATCAAGATCACTGCGACCAAGAACAACAGGAGGCCGTAATCCTGCACCAGATCTTGGGCACCGGTGACGCCGCCATGCGCGGTTGATACTTTTGGGCTCGCCGCAAGCAGCGTCACGGCTACCAATCCAGCGGACTTCAGACCGCGAGATTGACTGAGTAGCATCGCCATGGATTTAGACAGCTGGATCAGATTTCCTCTAGTGCCGATGGAAGGTTGAAGATGAAATCTGGTTCCTGTTGCGCGCGCGGTCATCTTTCTGACTTTAGCACTGGACGACGGATCCTATACTTTCGCCGTGGAAGATTTGGGAGCAATCCTACTCACCTTGGGAGGTATCGCCGTCGCAATCGGAGCGGTACTTCTAGTCACATCCCCATATCTAGGCAGGGGCTTGGCAGCTAGGTCTAGTCAGCCGAAACCAGCGAAGCGGTCATCGGGACCTGACCGAATGCGAGAACTTATCGCATCTGAACAGTTGGTCCGGACACGCCGTGCGCGTTTCGGAGCCACGATCCGGTCGGCTGGGATTGGCGCCGTTCTGACTGGGATCGTCCTTTTTGCATGCGGGACGGCCGTAAGGATCTTTCTCGTCACGAACTAGCAGTCCGGAATCGCGGTGGAAAACCTAGACGGGGGTCCGGGACTGCCCACTCGGAGACGCTACACTGCACTTCGTGACACGAGACGAGATTTCCCCGCTCGCAATTGACGAACATGCGTCCGGTAGTGACGAGAGTAATCTCTCCCGGCGCGCAATGATGACCCGTCCTTGGCATCCATGGCATAGCGAGCGCGTTCTCCGCTGCATTACCTGCCAGGCGGTTCACCCGCTTCGAGATGTGATTTACCGCTGCGGTTCGTGCGGGGATCTCCTGGACGTCGCGTTCCCGCGGCCGACCGAAACCGGTGCCGCGCTTGCGGCTACGTTTCGGGCTCGCAGGATGTCTGACAACCCAATTGATCGATCCGGGGTTTGGCGGTTTCGCGAACTGCTGCCGTTCTATGACAACGAGGCCCAGATCGTGACCTACCCCGAGGGCAATACCCCATTGCTCGAAGCCCCGAAGAGCGCGGGGTATGCGGGGTTGAGGCGTCTACGCTTCAAGCATCTTGGGTTCAACCCGACGGGGTCTTTCAAGGACTACGGAATGGTCACCGGGGTAACCCAGGCGCGCATTCTTGGAATGAGGGCCGTTGCCTGCGCAAGCACCGGAAACACGTCGGCATCGCTGGGCGCCTATGCTGCCAGGGCGGGCCTGTTACCAATTGTGCTGGTACCCGAGACCGGTGTCAGCTTTGCCAAATTGAGTCAGTCGCTTGATTACGGCGCTCTGACGCTAATGGTTCGCGGCGACTTTGACGTCGCGCAGGCACTCTTGCGTAAGCTCGCGCCCCGCCTCGGTATTTACATCCTCAATTCGGTAAATCCATTCCGACTTGAGGGACAGAAGACGGTGATGATCGAGCTTCTCGAGCAACTTGGTTGGGAGGCGCCGGACCGCATCGTGGTGCCTGGTGGCAATCTGGGAAACTCAAGTAGCTTTGGCAAGGCACTTCGGGAACTCCACGACTTGGGGCTGCTGTCCAAGCGCCCGAGAATAACCATTGTTCAGGCTCGTGGGGCTGCTCCTCTTTCAGAAGCGTACGAGGGCGGTCATTCGGAGACGCTCGTTCGGGTCCACGCGCGAACGCTTGCGACGGCGATCAAGATTGGCTCACCCGTTTCGTGGAAAAAGGCGGCACGTGCAGTCGACTGGAGCGACGGTTGGGTCATGTCGGTCAGCGAGCAGGAAATTGCCGACGCCAAGGCGGTGATTGGGCAGGACGGAATTGGCTGCGAACCTGCTTCAGCGACGACTCTCGCCGCCATTAGGCGTCTTGCGAGTGAGGGGACCGATGAACGGATCGATCCCGACGAGACGATTGTCGCGATTCTCACAGGCAATGTGCTGAAGGATCCGGATTACACTATTCGCTATCACCAGTCATCCCTTTTTGAGGAATTCCGCAGCGAAACGATCGTGACAGATCACGGGCGTGGGCTCACATCGCAGTTCGCGAACCCACCCGTTGTCGTTGACGCGACTGAAGAGGCGCTGATGGCGGTCATCCAGGAGCGCCTAGACACGATTGGTTGATGGCAAATGAGAAGTCCTCCAAGTGACCCACCGGTCCATTGGAGGACTTTCTTTTTTCCGGGCTGAAACCACAGTCGGCGAGTAAAGAACCGGGCCAATCTCAAGGAACTCCATGAGATCGGTCTTAGTGTTTCTACTTGCGAGGTCTCAGGAAAGGCGGAATATCAAGGTTGTCGGTGCCGATGTGGTCAGGCGGCGGAATTGGCCGGGCCGGTGGCCGGTCAAGGTCGCGGATGGATGCCGGGACGCGAAGGTCGCGCTGTTCCGGCAAATCCGAGTAAGAAGCGCTGCCTTCTCGGCCAACCACTGACCGAGTACCACCGACGACATCCCGACGCCCGGTCTGGCCACCAACAAAGGTTCGCGCTCCACGTGAGATGGGTTGACGGCTTTCGAACCCGGTCGCAATGACCGTGACACGCACTTGGGAATTGAGGCGCGGGTCGATTACCGCGCCGAAAATCACGTTCGCGTCGGGGTCGGCTGCCTTCATGATGATGTCGGCTGCTTCAGTGACCTCGAACAAGGTCAGGTCTTCGCCACCGGTAATGTTGAACAGGATGCCCTTGGCGCCGTCAATCTGGATGTCTAACAACGGACTGGCGATAGCCTGACGGGCTGCATCAGCTGCGCGCTGGTCACCGGAACCGTGGCCTATTGCCATGAGAGCCGACCCTGCATTGGCCATGATGGCTTTCACATCGGCGAAGTCGACATTAATGAGGCCCGGCACGGTGATGAGCTCCGAGATGCCAGAAATTCCTTGCCGAAGGACATCGTCTGCCAACCGGAAGGCCTCGACCATTGGCAGCTTCTTATCTGCAAGGTCACTCAGGCGATCGTTAGGAATGGTAATGAGTGTATCTACTTTTTCGCGCAATGCAGCAATGCCGTCCTCAGCTGCTTGACGACGTCGCGACCCTTCGAACCCGAACGGTCGGGTCACGACGGCAATAGTCAGTGCACCGAGCTCTCGAGCAATCTCGGCAATACGCGGAGCAGCACCCGTTCCGGTGCCCCCACCCATTCCGGCGGCGATGAACACCATGTCTGCACCACGAAGGGACTCGGTGATGTCCTCTTCGCTCTCTTCGGCGGCCTTGGCACCAATCGCCGGTGACCCGCCCGCTCCGAGACCTCGGGTCGCCTTATCACCGATGCGTATTCGGGTCTGGGCATTTGACCGAAGAAGCGCCTGTGAGTCGGTGTTGACGGTGATGAACTCGACGCCTCGGATTTCCGTTTCGATCATCCGGTCTACAGCATTGCTTCCACCACCACCGACCCCGATGACCTTAATCTGAGCGAATGCCTCGAGCGCCGGCAATGCTGACACGTTGTCAAGACGCTCTTCATGGCCCCGCGCATGCCGACCGCGTTCGGAGTACATACCCTCGCCCTCTTTCGTGCCTCCAGACATAAAGCCTGGTGTGCGTGCGTGTGGCCCCGCAGGCGATGCACGCTGTCCTATTTTCGCAACAAAGCTGAATTGTCAGGTGTCTTGAATGTTTCGTCCAAAACCAGCTCGACTAAAGGGTACTTGCTAGCGAGCGGGGGCACTGCTGAATGGTCTGATCGCTTTTCTGAAAAGGTCAGTCAGGGCGTCCCAGAGCGAAAAGCCCTTGGATTCGGCCGGATGGCTCTCGGACAGCTTTTCCTGCCCCCATTTGAGCAACCCGATCGAGGTAGCGTACGACGGAGACTGGAACCCCTCTCCGAGACC
>DDYL01000185.1:66659-67860 GCA_002347925.1 Chloroflexi bacterium UBA2235
GGCAAGTTTGATGACCCGCCGGTCAGTATGACGCCAGCACCGAGAGCATTGCTCAGTCCCTTTCGGGCGAGATCGTCACGGATAAGTCGGAACATGTCCTCGACCCGGGCCTGAATGATTTGGGAGATGAGACCCACGGTGGTCAGATTGGTAGCCCCACCGTGTGACTCGATTTGCAGGTCACGATCCTCGGAGTCCGCAGTCCACACGGCATTGCCATATCTCATCTTGAGGGATTCGGCATTGGCAACCGAGGTCCTTAGGCAGAATGCGAGGTCATGGGTGATGTCACCGCCGCCGAATGGCAGGACTGCCGTGTGCCAAATGCTACCGGCCATGTACACCGCAATATCTGTGGTGCCTCCACCAATGTCGATGACCACGCAGCCGAGTTCGCGCTCGTCCTCGGTTGTCGTCGCCCCACCGGCAGCCAGACCTTGCAACACGAGTTCCTCAAGTGTGATCCCCGCCATGTGGATTGCCTTCTCAAGATTTTGGATCATGCCGATGGATCCTGAGATGACATGGGTTTCCGCATCGAGGCGGTGGCCGGTCATTCCGATTGGATTGCGGATGCCGGTCTGACCGTCGACCGTGAAATTACGTGGCACCACAAGCACTATTTCGCGACTTGCCTCTGCAGGTGCTGCTCGTGCTGCATCGAGGGCCTTCACAACATCCGCTTCATTGACGTCGTGCGTATGGCTTGGGAGGGTTGTTCCTCCGCGGCTGTTCTCACTGGTGATGTGTTCACCCGAGATGCTGACACACGCAGTGGTGACGGTGACGCCAGAGACAATCTGAGCCTGATTCATCGCGGCAGCGATCGACTGGGCAGTGTCCTCAAGGCTGATCACGATGCCCTTGCGGAGACCCTTGGACGGGCTCATGCCAGCTCCGCGAAGTTGCAACTTCCCATCTGCCTTCAATTCGGCGATGGTGACTACAGTCTTTGTAGACCCGACATCAATTCCGGCGACAAATTGCTCGCGCGCCACTGTTCCTCCGGACTGGCATCACGCCACGTCACCTGCATAACGGTTCGAAGTGGTCGAATGGCGCATTCTCGCCAGAAGTCTATTTGCTTGGTTCTGTAAGCCTCGAACGGTTGTCAGGCGGTGGTGCCTGACGTCCCTGTTTCGCTCTCTAAGCCAAGGTAGGCGGGCATTATAGTCGACATAACGTGGACGTTGCGTGCCGA
>DDYL01000185.1:67913-68129 GCA_002347925.1 Chloroflexi bacterium UBA2235
TAGGTTGAACTGGATGTGTTGGTCACGTGAATATTCACGCAATGCAATGAGTTGGCCAATCTTGGCGTTGAGGTTTTCTGTGTCGCCCAGAATGATCGGCACGTCCTGGTCTAGATACACGACCAGTCCAGCGGTGGAAAACTCGACCTGCTGTATGTGCATGCCCAGCGATCCGAGTGCACTAATCAATTCGCGCGCCGCGAGGACGACGCGTGC
>DDYL01000185.1:68188-75126 GCA_002347925.1 Chloroflexi bacterium UBA2235
GTTCGTTCCTCCACTTCAATTTCCACAGTGCCTGGGAGATGTGTCAGTACACGGGCACGTCTGACCCCCGGGAGTTGGGCCACCTGACGTGCGACTTCGATGGTGGATATTTTGAAGATGTTCTGACCAACAACCGAGGCAACTGACGCGATTGTGGTCAGCGGGACCCGTTCGATTTCACCGATGCGGCGCAGGACGACATGCTCCACTTGGAAATAGGGTGTGGTAAGACAGGTGAAGATCACCGCCGCCGTGGCGAGGGAAAATGCGAATGCATAGGACCGGTGCACCACGCTCCGGTCGATGGCACCCGGTTCGACCGGGCGCGTGCGAACGCGCGAGCCGTATCGCGTGGTGTCCGATCCTATGGAAGCCAATCTTCGCGGAATGGCGCTCCAAGGCTGTTCAACCATTCCGTTCCCCTAGAGGCGACCTGACTGCATCGGTGACTGGTGTCGCTTTCAGCGTGACGCGAGAAGCCGCTTCTCTTGTGTCGTCGGGATCAAGTGGGTCGCCATCGGTCGACCAATCGCCGGTAAGCATCACTTCGGTCTCGAGAAAGATATCGGTATCGAGGAGCACACGTTCGCGAACCGCTTTGATAAGGCTAATTATATCGCGTGCAGTAGCAGTACCACGATTTACGATGTAATTGCCGTGTAGCAGACTGATTTGGGCATCGCCGATCCGATGCCCTTTGAGGCCGGCCTGCTCGATCAGTTGACCCGCGAATTTGCCCGGTGGGTTTCTGAATACAGAGCCGCAGCTCCGTTCGGTTGGCTGCCGGGTCCTGCGGCTCGCCTCGAAGCGGTCAATCCGCTGGAGGAGTTCGGCGGGGCTTGTACGTCCGAGTCTCAGTTCGGCCCCGAGCACTACTCCGCTTCCGGGGGACTTGAGACGACTTGAGCGGTAACCGAAAGCCATTTCGCTTCCGGATACCGTGCAAACACGTGATGCTGGCAACCCAGTGCCAGCCCGACCCGGAGACCAGAAGGTCACTGCGCGGACCACTGCTTTCATGTCGCCGTCATATGCACCCGCATTGCCGGCGATCGCCCCGCCAAGTGTCCCTGGAATTCCACAAGCCCAGTCCAGACCTGACAGGCCGAGATGGGCAGTCCAACGAGCAATCCCGGCAGTTTGGCATCCCGGTTCGACCTCGATCAGCACCTCTTGCCCGTCCTCATAAATGACGGTACCCCGGTTCCGGAGGTTGGTTGGTGTCTCAACCTTTATTGCGAGTCCCCTGAAACCGCGGTCCGAAACAACCACATTGCTTCCACCGCCAAGAACCAGGACTGGTAGCGCAAGGTTTTCAGCCGTGGTTAGGATGCGACCGAGCGACTCACCGTTGGGAGCCTTCATGAAGAAGTCAGCTGGTCCACCGATCTTTAGAGTGGTGTACGGAGCGATTGGAACGCCGGTATCTACCGGCAGACCGGTTTCACCGTGCAGTGCGAAACGGATCACATCACTTCTGGTCATGGGGTTGTGCGGTCAGTCACGGTTCTAAGGCCGCAATGGTCGGCGTTAGAACGACGTACTTGCCTTGCGTGCGCCGGTTCAGAGGTCCGGTTCCCCGCGGATCTTTTCTCGCTGATCAGCATGTTCGCTGACGCGAACCGGACCCTGCGGTCCCGGAGGATTTCAGCGGTCTTTCAGTTTTGAGGAGAGTTCGTGCGCTAGCCGATCAATCGGGCCGGCGCCCATCACGAGAACAACATCCCCTTCCTGGAGTTCATCCATTAGGACCGACATTGCGTCTCTCGGTTCGCCGATGTGGCGCGCGAGGCTCTCGGATTGCTGGTTCCGACGATGGTTCAGGGCGGTGACGAGTTCGGCGGAACCTCGGTAAATGCCGTCTGGTTCACGTCCGGGTGGCGAATAGACGTCGGTGACAATTACCAAATTGGCTGCATCGAACGCCT
Source organism: Chloroflexi bacterium UBA2235 (assembly GCA_002347925.1). Classification (GTDB taxonomy): domain Bacteria; phylum Chloroflexota; class UBA11872; order UBA12225; family UBA12225; genus UBA12225. The sequence goes on from DDYL01000185.1 coordinate 70,117, forward strand.
GGACAAACTCGTCGAAGAGGCGTTCGGTTCGGACCTTCAGGTGGGGCTGGAAGACGGCCCAGAGACGTCCGCGAGGCGCGTTAGAGTCGTCAGGTTGCGTGATGTGCACGGCTGCTGCCAGTGTCACCCGCACTTCGGTTGGATGGTGGGCGTAATCCTCGAAAACTCTGACACCATCGTGGTTCCCTGCCAGTTGAAATCGACGACGTACCCCGTGGAAGTGTGCCATTGCGTCGAGCGCGACTTGAGGCTCAATCCCGACATGTGCCAAGGCAATCGTTGACGCAACGGCGTTCAAGATATTATGTTTGCCGGGTACGGACAACCGGCCTTCCAGCACCTCGCAGGGTTCTTCGGCGGTGAGTCTGTCGTGCGCAGGCCAGACACTGAATGTCGACCCACCCGGGTGCTCACGAATGTTGCCGATCCACCACTGCGTCCGGTGACTCGGCGTGTCCAAGCCATCGTCCAGTTGGCCGTAACGGGTCACGCGGAGGCCACGTTCCAACGGGGGGACAGTTTCGAGGACCCGCTCGATTCCGGCATCTGATTCGCGATTCGGTGACCGTGAAGCCACGACTAATCCGTTGGGTTGGACCAGTCCGAGGAAGTCAGTGAACGCTTGTTCCATTTCTGGAACTGATCCGTAGTATTCGAAGTGGTCTGGCTCGACGTTCGTGAGGATTGCCACTTCCGGCGTGTACGCCAGGAACCGGCGGTCGTATTCGTCTGCCTCGATCACCATCCATTCGGACATTCCCCACGACGCACTGGTATCGAGGTCGACCAGTTCCCCTCCGACTTGGAAGGATGCATCAATCCCTGCGCGTCGCATCGCCGTGGCGATCATCGCTGTCGTTGTGGTTTTGCCATGTGTTCCTGCGACCGCGATGGTGCGCTTGGAGTTTGCGAACCAGGCGAGTGCTTCCGCATGCTTTTTCATTGGTAACCCAAGTTCGTATGCGGCCATGACTTCGGGGTTCGTTGCTGGAACCGCTGAGGACATAACGACCAGTGGGTTACCTGCCAGTTTCAGAGTAGAAACCAGCTGCGGATCATGACCAATTTGGATTGTGGTGCCAAGGATCCTCAGGCTCTCAACCGTAGGTGAGTCGCTTGCGTCTGAGCCGGAAACCTTGCACCCCATCTGGATATAGAGCCGCGCGAGCGCACTCATTCCGGCTCCGCCGATCCCGATAAGGTGAACAACATCGGGGCCGCGCGTCGGGTCGATCGCTTTGACGGAGTCCCAAGTGTCAGCATCGGCGTGGAGGCTGCTCATCTGACGGTCCTTGGCGTGCGCGCGTTGGTCATCCTGATTTTCCTGCTACGGATCGGAGCAATGAAACGATGTTCTCTGCAGCTTGCGGGCGCGCCAGTCGTTGCGACGCATCCCGCATGCTTTGGAGGCGTGCTGGGTCTTGGAGGAGGCTTTTAATTGTCGGCCAGAGGGCGGACGGATCGGTGGGACTGCTGCCGATCAGTGCATCATCAGGAATGGTGATCGCGGCGCCTTGATCGGTCAGAACGGACGCGTTTTGGCGCTGGTGGCCGCCTGCAAACGATCCTGGGACGAGGATAGAGGGAACTCCGACCATTGGTAGTTCTGCCGGCGTCGACGCGCCTGCGCGACACACTACGAGGTCGCTCGCTGCAAGGGCGTCTGCGATCCCTCGGTGCAGATACTTGAACAAGTGATAGCGGGTCCTGAGGTGTTCACCAAGGCCCGATCGGATTGACCGCAACCTGGGTTCATCGGGCTCGCCGCACAGGTGGATGACGTCGGCGTGGTGGAGCAGAGGCTCGAGCATGTCGGAGATCGCGTAGTTGATACTCCGCGCGCCGCTACTTCCGCCCATAACCATCACGACAGTCCGGTCGGCGCGAATCCTGAACGCTTCCCGCCCACGCTCACGGCTTGCGCTGTGAAACTCCGGCCTGACCGGGTAGCCAGTAACCACTTGACGCGAATGTATCCAATGGTCCCGGGTGTTTGGAAAAGAGACTGCAATGCGTGATGCAAGCGGCGCAAGCGTCTTTATTGCCATGCCGGGCACCACGTCGGGAAGGAACACGACGACAGGGATGCGTCGCAAGCGCGCGGCAAGCACCACGGGGGCGCTTACGTATCCGCCGGTTACGAGGCACGCATCGGGACGAAAGGCTCCCATCGCGCGGGAGGCTTGGGTGACCGCTTGCAGGAGTCGGACGCCACCCAACGCAAGTCGGGGTGCGGAGACACCACGCAGTTGTGACATTGAGAGAGGCTGATGGGCGACGCCGGCGTGAGCGAAGACTTCCATATCGATGCGGGAAGTACCGTGTAGGAAGAGCGAGGCATTGCCTGAGATTGCACCGGACGTTGTCGCATCGTCGGGCTCTTGATCTGTCTTCGCTATCTGGGCCGCGTCCTCGCGTTTCAAAACCTCGGCAACTGCGAGTGCGGGGTAGATATGTCCCGCCGTTCCACCGCCTCCTACGACGACGCGGAGGCCGCTTCCACGTAGGGTTCCAACAACGCCGCCCATCACGTGGGCTTCTTTTGACAATGTTTCAATGGATCCTTGTCCCCTGCGCAACAACGTTTCGATCGGTTTGACACTTGTCTAGGCCTTCAGTTCAGTGAGGAAATTCGTTCGAATTGGGGTACCTCACTGAAGGGCAGTGAACCGAAGAGGATGCGATCCATCCTCAAGTGCGCACCTAGGCGGTTTGGCGCATCGCAGCCACGGAGCGACGCCACCAGCCGACAGCGTTCCGCGCTGTGGGCACGGTGGTCGTTGAATATGTGGATATGCTGAGAAGAACGCCGCAAGAGGCTAGCGTCGTAATGAGCGAGGAGCCTCCGTAGCTGAAGAAAGGGAGGGTAATTCCAGTGAATGGAACGCTGCTGGTCATCACGGCCATGTTGAGAAACCCCTGGAATGCGATGCCGACGGTCAGCCCGGTTGCAACGTATCTGCCGAGGGTGTCCTGCGCACGTCCGGCAATCAGCATTCCTCGATAAAGAAAGCCCGCAAACATGGCGAGGGTTAGCAGTGTCCCGATGAGTCCCACTTCCTCGCCGATTACCGCGAAGATGCTGTCTGTGTTTGGGTATGGGAGGAAAAGGAATTTCTGCCTCCCCATTCCGAACCCTACACCTTTCAGTCCTCCGGAACCCAGTGCAAGAAGCGATTGCACGACGTGATACCCGTCCTTCTGAGGATCATTGAATGGATCGATGAATGTGGTGAAACGTGCCATCCGGTACGGTTCAATCCACGTGAGCAGGGCGACCAGTCCGCAACCCAAAGCTGTCATAGCATAGAAAACCAGCCACGGCGCACCGGCAACGAGATAGACCGCGGCGCCCGTCGCCAGCAGCACGATTGTCGTTCCGAGGTCGGGTTGAAGCATCACGAACACGGCAACCAGACCATAAATGATTGCGTAGGGCACCAGGCCCGATTTGGTCGTTTTGGACCCAGTCTTCGACTCTGCAAACAGACTTGCCAAGACGATTACCAGTGTTGGCTTAATGAACTCGCTTGGCTGAAACTGCATGCCGAACAGGTTTATCCATCTTGCTGCCCCGTTCACCCTGACCCCTACCTCCAGGCCTGGCAGGGTGATCAGGGCTAGCATGACGAACAGTAATAGCGCTGCGACTGCTGCAAATTTCGGCAGGACGCGATAGTCAATGGCACATAGGGCCACAAGTGCGACGATTCCAATTGAGGCTGAACCCAACTGGCGCCATAGAAAGTGCAACTGATCTCTGTACTGCGTATACGCGGTCACCATGCTCGCGCTCTGCATTGTGCAAAGTCCTACAGCTAGCATGACGATAATAAGGACCAACATGGGCCCATCGGGTGCTGCCTTCTGGGCGTAGTGGTCTTCGGCATTCGTCGCCCAGCGAGACCGCCAACCACCAATCAGTCCTCCGGTAAAGGGATTGAATGGTGCGCCGGTCTCGGCGATGGACGCATTGGTGTCGCTATTGAAGGTGGAATGAGCCTCGATCGGCGTACGGCGGATGTCAGCGCCACGTGTACGGGGTGACTCATCGAGGTCGGCAATCGCCGGTCGGCGCGAGGTATGAGATGGAGTGCCAAGTGCGCGGAATGATCGAAGCAGGCTTCCGAGAATGCCATCATCTCTTGGAGTAACCGGCGGACGGCGGGTTCCAGACGGGCTTGCTCTACGTTGGCGTGGGAGTGCGCCATCAGTCACGATGGTGTTGATTGGCACACCCGAGGCGCTCAAACCAACAGCTTCACTGGCATGAGACCTAGACGAAAAAGGCATCCCTATCCGCGCATGGACACGACGAGGCGCTTCAAGTGAAGGTCTGTTTCGAGTGAACATAGCGTCTTGTTGCCCCATCCCATTGTCATTGGCGGTAGGTGGTGCCAGAAGTCGCCGTCATTGCTGCGATGCGAGGATTGCCACGATTGCGCCGACCGCGCCTGCAATCCAGAACCGCTGAACAACCCAGGTCTCTTTCCATCCAACGCGTTCGAAGTGATGATGGAGTGGGGCATACCGCAGGATCCGACGACCGCGGATCTTCATGCTCAGCACCTGTGCGATGTCAGCGAGGGCGTTTGCTACGAATACGATCCCTGCTGGGATGAGTAGGAATGGCTCTCCCAGAAGCAAGGCGGTAACCCCTAGCAGTCCACCCAGCGGCAGGCTACCGGCATCTCCCATCCACATCTGTGCCGGGAAAGCATTGAACCAGAGGTACGCCAGAATGCCGCCTACAAGCGTCGCGCATATTGTGGCGGTTGTGATGTCGCCGCGCGTTGCAGCGATGACCCAGAAAGCGAGGAAGGCTAGGCTGCAGGTCGTTGCGGCGAGGCTGTCTAGCCCATCGGTGATTGCGACGGAACTGGTCGTGGCCACCAATACGAACGCTGCAAAGACGAGATATCCCCACCACGGGAGCGGGACGTCTCCAAGGAATGGGACGCGCACCAGTCCACGTCCGCTCAACTGGATTGCGTATGCAGCCAACAGGCT
>DDYL01000185.1:75132-75298 GCA_002347925.1 Chloroflexi bacterium UBA2235
AGCGTCCTCAAGTCATCGACAACGCCGAGTGCCCCGAATGCGAGTGCGACTGCGACTGGGATCAACACATCCCAGTGTCGCGCAATCAGGCCGTAAACGGAAATCACCGTCAGGCCAGGCACCAGGAAGACGATGCCACCCATAGTCGGCGTGCCCGCCTTATGTG
>DDYL01000008.1:0-4442 GCA_002347925.1 Chloroflexi bacterium UBA2235
CCCCCGGATGCGGGAGAGGGGAGTGTGTCAGGCCACGTGGACGTAGATTGCGTCGCCGTCAAGCTGAACGGCGAATGTGCGTACCGGCATCACCGCCGGCATGCCGGTTGCAACGCCTGTCCGGACGTTGAACAGCGCGCCGTGCCGGGGACATTCGATCTCCTCGCCCTCGAGACAGCCCTGATTGAGGGGGCCATTATCGTGCGTACAGACATCCTCGATGGCGAAGAAGCTGCCGTCAAGATTGCAGACTGCGAGGCGCAAGTCGCCGACGGTCACTTGCTTCACCTGACCCACGGGAATCTCGCCGGTGTGACCGGCAAGCGTCCAGTCAGTGCCCAATGCCACCATTAGTCCTGCTCCCCAATCTTTCGGTCGACAGCCGCTCGTACGCGGTCCTTGAGGTCGTCGACGGCGATACGTTCGATGACGGGCTCGAAGAATCCCTGGATGACGAGACGTTCGGCAACCGGGCGAGGCAATCCGCGGGTGAGCAAGTAGTAGACGTGCGTCTGGTCGATTGGTCCAACGGAGGACCCGTGCGTGCAGAGGACGTCGTTATCGGAGATTTCAAGCATGGGAATGCTGTCCGCCTTGGCGGTATCGCTCAGGAGGACGTTCCGGTTGGCCTGGTAGCCGTTGCTTCCGTAGGAACCGGTGCGGATGTTGATCAGCCCCTCGTAGATCAGATGGGCACGGTCCCGCATCGCCGTCTTGTACAGCTGGTCGGAGTCGGTGAACGGCGACTGATGGTCCTGAAGGGTGTGGAAGTCGAAGACCTGGGTGCCTTCGCCAAACGCCAGGCCGAGCATGTCGGCGCGCGTTCCCTTGCCTTGAAGGAGGACGTCGGCAGTACCGCGGGTGTACATGCCACCGAGGACGACGGCGACCCAGTTGCAGGAGGCGTTGTTCCCAAGTGAGGCACGCTGGGTCAGGAAACCGGCGGTCGAGAGCGACCACTCCTGGATGGAGGTGTAGTCGACCCGTCCGCCATCCTTGATGATGATCTCCACGACAGCACTGCCGAATACCGGAGGTGCTTCGGGCGAGGCGGTGTTGACCGATGTGTATTCATCGAGGTAGGTCAGGCGCGCATTCTCGTCCACGATGATCAGTGACCGGGGGAAGAATGCGGCGTCGGCATCGCTCTGGTAGACCAGGCTGCGGACCGGAAGGGCTACGGTGGTGTTCTTCGGCACGTAGACGAAAGTCCCACCGTTGAAGAAGGCCGCATTCAGTGCCTCGAACTTGCCGGCATTGGACGGCATTCCCGGTTGCCACCGAGGTGGAACGAGGGTGCCGAGATGCGCCCGGACGAGTTCGGGATACCGGTGGATCGCTTCGTGGATATCGCAGACGATCACGCCCGTTCCGGCGAGCTGGGCATCGACCTCGGTCAGGATGGTCGTGCCATTCTCCTGGACGAGGACGGCACCGTGATCGAAGCCCGTGTCGATTGCCTTCTGGAGGGAGGCAGGGAGGTCGGCGCGTGAGGTGACGTGGGCAACCGCGTCAGAGATGGCGTGAACCTTGTCGAGCGCAAGGATGCGCAGGTTTGTCCGGCGCCATCCCTCGGTCGTGGAGGTGGGCATCGGGATCGTTTCCCACGCTGCCCAAGCCTGGGCACGCCAGTCAAGGACCCAATCGGGGTCGCCTCGCCACGCACCGATGGCGCGTGACGTATCGGAATTCAGGCCAGCCCCGCGAAGTTCGGTCGGGGTGCCAGGGGCCACCAGGGTCGTCACGGGCATTGCCTCGCTTTGTAAGGGTGTGATGTTCCGCTACGTCAGGGTGTGAAGTTCCGTGAGGTGACGTCCCCCACCCCCAACCCCACCTGATTACAACATGCTTCGCTTGGCCCTCCCCCGCAAGCGGGAGAGGGGAGTGCATCAGCCGACGGCACCGTCCATCTGCATCTGGATCAACCGGTTGAGTTCGATCGCATATTCCATCGGGAGGGTCTTCGTGAACGGTTCGATGAACCCATTCACGATCTGGGTGATCGCCTCGCGTTCGGAGAGACCGCGCGACATGAGGTAGAAGAGTTCCTCTTCACCGATCTTCGAGACCGTGGCCTCGTGACCAAGGGCAACCTTCTCCTCATCGACCTCGATGGTCGGGTAGGTGTCCGAGCGGCATTCCTTGTCCAGAAGCATGGCATCGCAGCGCATGGCGGAGACGGAATCGACGCATCCCTTGTAGATCTTGAGCCAACCGCGGAAACTGGTCCGACCGTTGCCCTTGCTGACCGACTTCGAGGTGATCGTGGAGGTGGTCTCCGGGGCGCAGTGCCATACCTTGCCACCGGCGTCCTGCACCTGCCCCTGGTTCGCGAATGCGGCCGAGACGATCTCTGCCTTTGATCCTCGTCCGAGGAGGTAGACGGCCGGGTACTTCATCGTGACCTTGGATCCGAGGTTGCCATCGATCCAGGCGACGGTGGCGTTCTCGTGGGCGACGGCCCGCTTGGTGACGATGTTGTAGACGTTGTTCGACCAGTTCTGGACGGTGGTGTACCGGATGGTGGCGTCCTTCATCGCGATCAGTTCGACGACTGCGGAGTGCAGGCTGTCTTCCGACCAGATGGGGGCGGTGCATCCCTCGATGTAATGGACGTAGCTGCCCTCGTCGGCAATGATGAGGGTCCGCTCGAACTGACCGGCATTCTTGGCGTTGATCCGGAAGTAGGCCTGCAGCGGGATGGCGACGTGGACACCCTTGGGGACATACACGAAGCTTCCACCCGACCAGACGGCGGTGTTGAGGGCGGCGAACTTGTTGTCCTTGTACGGGATGACCGTGCCGAAGTAGCGCTTGACGATTTCCGGGTACTCGCGCAGTCCGGAATCCATGTCGGTGAAGATGACACCGAGTTTTTCCAGATCTTCACGAAGCGAGTGGTAGACCACTTCGGATTCGTACTGGGCGGACACTCCGGCGAGGAACTTGCGTTCGGCCTCCGGGATGCCCAGCTTGTCGAAGGTGTTCTTGATGTCCTGCGGAACGTCGTCCCAGGTCTTGCCCTGCTCGCTTGCGGGCTTGATGTAGTAGTACATCTCGTCGAAGTTGATCTCCGACAGGTCGGCACCCCAGGACGGCATCTTGCGGCTCAGGAAGTGATCGTATGCCTTGATGCGGCGGTCGAGCATCCATGCGGGCTCGTTCTTCATCCGCGAGATCATCTCGACGGTCTCGCGTGAGACGCCCCGGCCGGACTTGAAGAAGTAGGCCTCGGGGTCGGACCACCCGGCGGAATACTCGAGTGGCAGTTCCTTCTCGGCTTCGCGAAGGAGCCGTTCCCGGTTTGGGTCGACGTGGATCGCGAGTTCCTTGGATGTCACTTCGATGTCGGTTGCCATGGTGTCCTCTTTCCGGTGCGGGCACGAAGCCCGCGGACCATTCGGGGGTGGGGAGACTAGAGACCGGTCAGGCCGTGCGAACGGAATGGATCGTGCTCGCGCTCGGTGGGTTCCTCGCGTGCGTACGTGGCGCCGGCTTCTTCCATGAGCTCGATTTCCACGCCTTGTTCGCGAAGTTCCTCGAGGATGGGCTGGTACCCGTGCTGGTCGACCGCGAGGGCAAGTTCCGGCCCACCACTCTTGACAATCTTTCCGCCAATGAGGACGTGCACGAAGTCTGGCTTGATGTACTCGAGCATCCGGTTGTAGTGGGTGATGACCACGAACCCGACGTCCGGGCCGCGCATGGCATTCACGCCGTCGGCGACGACCTTGAAGGCATCGACGTCGAGGCCGGAGTCGGTCTCGTCCATGATGGCAATCTCCGGCTTGAGGAGGGCCATCTGCAGGATTTCCGCCTTCTTCTTCTCGCCACCGGAGAAGCCTTCGTTGAGGTACCGGCGCATGTAGCTCTCATCCATCTTGAGGATGCGGAGCTTCTCGGTCAGTTCCTTGCGGAAGGTCTTGATGGCGGCGTCCCCGAACCGTGCCTTCATGGCAAGACGGAGGAAGTTGCCCATCTGGATGCCGGGAATGCTTGTGGGGTACTGGAAGCAAAGGAAGAGGCCGTTGCGCGAACGCTCATCGGCGCTCATGGCAAGCAGGTCCTCGCCCTTGAGTTCAACCTCGCCACTGGTGACGGCGTACCGGGGATGCCCCATGAGCGCGTAGGCGAGGGTACTCTTGCCCGACCCGTTGGGGCCAAGGATGGCGTGGACTTCGCCCTTGTTGACGGTCAGGTCGATGCCGTGAATGATCTCGCGGCTATCGATATTGACGTGCAGGTTACGGATGGCAAGGGTTGCCCCGCCCGCAGGCGACTGATGGACTGGTGCGTTGGTGGCGGGTGCGGCGACCATGCGGCCGTGTACCTCCTCAGACGCCGTGACCGACCCGGGATCATGCCCGCGGGGCGCACGGTCAAGTAAAGATGTTGTTCGGCGTAGTGTACCCGGTTTTTGTTGGGAATCATTCGCGATGACC
>DDYL01000008.1:4533-8809 GCA_002347925.1 Chloroflexi bacterium UBA2235
GGCGGGGAAGGCCCCGAACAAGTGCGTTAAAATGGTGTTGTGATCGGGGCGACATGATCCCGGTTCGCGGCTTCGAGGGGAATGCAGCGGATGAACGCCGAGACACCGATGCGGTTCGGAAGCGCGATGCGTGGCACGAAGGCGGCGGCTTCCAATGCGCTGACCCAGTCTGAGAAGCAGGCGCGTCTGGTGACCTTGCAGGCCAAGTGGACCCAGTTTGCCCGCGAGTATGGCGAGCAGCAGCGCCTGGGCAACCAGGAGGTCCTGACGAACCTCCGGGGCCTGATGCTCAGCATCAAGCGCGAGGTTGCTCGCTTGGGAGGCAAGTTGCCCGAATTCCCAGTCGACAGCCCGAACCATCTGGCCGACCTGTAGCTGGTCGGCCTCTCCTTGCGCCCTTTAATGGTGTGCCCGTAACGGTCAGGCACGAAGCGGGCTGGTGGGCAAGGTATCCGGGTTTCCGTCTACCAAGGGATACGGTGCGACAACCCATGTGCCAAGTGGCCACTGTCGTCGCGCAAGCGGGATCACGCGTTCGGCATCGTTCCGGGACTGGAAGTACGGGCGGGTGGTACCGGGGTTGAACCACTCCCGCAAGGTTGCGTTCCACAACCCCCACGCCTGAGGTTGTTCCTGGTCGGACATTGCGGTGCCCCCTCCTCTGCCTTTCCTCGGTGATCGGTGGTTTTGAGAAGCCGTCCTCCCGGAGTGCCCGGTGCAACGGCTGCCGGGAACGAGTATAGCCATGCATCTGGGACAGGTCGGCGCGACACGGATCGACGGGGCTACCATAGACGCGGGCCATGACGGGTCGAATACTGACCGCCTGCCCCGGGGGATGGATCTATGGACCTACTGGATCAGGTAAGCGAACTCCGGAGCGAGGCGTCGTTGCCCCGGATGGTGCGGGTGCGACAGCACTTTGACGCGCCGGTCGTAACGGACATCGACGGGACCGTCGCGCGTGAATTGGCACCATTCCTGACGGCGATCACCCCGGGATCCCGGGTTGGGATCACGGCGGGAAGCCGAGGCATTGCGAATATCGGGCGCATCCTGCGGGCGATCGGTGATGCCGTCCGAACGCATGGTGGCGATCCGTTCATCATCCCGGCCATGGGGTCCCACGGGGGTGCGACCGCCGATGGCCAGACCGAGGTCCTTCACAGTTACGGCATCTCTCCGGAGACGACCGGCATGCCGATCGTGTCTTCCATGGAAGTGCGGGAGATTGCCCATCTCGGCGATGACCATGATCGTGGCCCGACCGTCTTCATGAGCGAGACGGCGCTTGCAGCTGATGGCCTGATCATCTGCGGTCGCGTGAAACCCCACACCGATTTCCGGGGACCGGTGGAGAGCGGCCTCGCCAAGATCATGACGATTGGCCTAGGCAAGCACCGCGGTGCCCAGACCGTGCATGCCTACGGAACCCGTGGATTGGCGCACTGGATGCCCCGCGCCGCCCAGGCGATGGTTCAGGTTTCCGGGACGGTCCTGGCCGGGTTGGCAATCCTTGAGAACGCCTACGACCAGACTGCGCGCCTCGTCGGGGTTGCGGCATCCGAGATTGGGGGGGCCGGAGAGGCGGCGCTTCTCGAGGAGGCAAAGGGGCTGATGGCCTCACTGCCGTTCGATGACATTGATGTCCTCGTGGTTGATGAGATGGGAAAGAACATCTCGGGCACGGGGATGGATACCAACATCATCGGCAGGATGCTGATCCGGGGTGTACCCGAGTTCGTGCGTCCGAACATCCGCAGCATCGTGGTGCGTGACCTGACCGACGAATCCCACGGCAACGGTGCGGGCATCGGGCTGGCCGACATCATGACCCAGCATGCGGCGCGGAAGCTTGACCTGCGCGCGACCTATATCAATGGGTTGACGTCTGGCATTGGCGGGGTGCAGCGGGTGCAGTTGCCAATCGTGATGCCGACCGATGTGGATGCGATCTGCGCGGGAGTCCTGACGTGTGGTCGGGGTGACCCCGAGAACGTGCGGGTGGTGCGGATCGCGAATACCCTTGAGATCGGCACCATCGAGGTTTCCGAGACGCTCCTTGACGCGGTGCGGGCGAACCCTCGCCTGGAAATCCTGAGTGCCCCGTACCCATTGGTCTTTGATGCATCTGGCAACTTGCCAGTGAAGTCCCCGGCACACGCCGCAGCGCATTGATCCGGGATTGCCACCGGGCTCCGGCGTTTCCGGTTGCTTGGTGACATCCGGGGATCCGGTGCGTGCTCGTGAACCTCTCGCAGACCGGCAGGCGGGCCAGCCACTGGCACTCGCATGCCGGTTTGTGCGTTCATGTTCGTTGACAGAACGAGTAGACTGATTCTGCGCCAATTGCGCCTCGATCAGTTGATGATCGTGACATCAGAGACAAGGACGGGCATCGTGACAACGCCGACGTTGCACAATCAGGAACCCGGAGGCGGGTCGGTCGGGATCCGTCGTCGTCCCGGATGGTTCGCGCGCCTGCGGAAGCTCATTGGGCCGCAGCTGATGGTAGGGCTCGGTATCGCCACCGCGGTGGTCCTTGGATGGACGCAGGCACCGGACGCGCATGGTCAGCAGGCCACGCTTACCCCGACGCCTCTCGTCCGGCCCGGTGGCCGCTTCGAGGAGACCGATCTGCTCCTCCTCTATTCCGGTTCGTGGACGCAGATGGCCGACCAGCGCGCATCCGGTGGTGTCTACCGCCGGTCGAACGTGCAGGGGTCACAGGTCCAGCTGACCTTCCCCGGTCCCAATGTCAAGTGGATCACTTCGCGTGGGCCCGACCGCGGGATCGCCCGGGTCTGGGTCGATAACGAAGACAAGGGGACATTCGACCTGTACAGCCCCGGCGAAGAGTTCGGTTTCTCTCGGGAATGGGGTGGGATGAACGGCGAGACCATTCACACGATCCGTGTGGAGGTCACCGGGCAGCGGAACGGTGCCGCCCAGAACGCGTATGTCGACATCGACAGCTTCACGATTGTCGGGGCGTACGTCGCCGAACCGATGCGGTTCGAGAACACCGACCCGACCATCCTCTACGGTGGCGCGTGGCAGGTATTGCCCGTGAATGGCGCCAGCCAGGGAACTGTGCACCGGATCAACACCAGTGGGGCGACGGCGCAGTTCAACTTCAACAACGGCACGGTCCAGTGGATGACCACCAAGGGCCCGAACCGTGGCATCGCCCGAATCCTGATCGACAACAAGTTCTATGAGGTCCAGGACCTGTACGCACCGTCGGAACAGGCCGCACAGGTATTTGCCTACCAGTCACTTGGCGAAGGTCCCCACCAGATCCGCATTGAGGTGACGGGGACGCGCAGTGGGCCTGCGACCGACAGTTTCGTCGATATCGATGCGTTCATCGCGCCGTCGGCGAATGCAACCCCGCAGCCGACGGCGACGCAGACCCTGACCCCCACGCCGTCACCATCGGTTACCGCCACGCCAACAGCGACCTTCATTCCGTCGGCGACACCCACCATCCCGCCTGCCCCTCCGGCGATGCGCGATGCGCGGTACTTCTTCCAGACGTCGTACCGGATTGACTACGAACCGTTCTGGAACTACTTCAACGCGATGGGCGCAGTGGACACCTTCGGGTACCCGATCTCGCGCACGTTCCAGTTCCTCGGATGCCAGACGCAGTTCTACCAGCGTCAACTGATGCAGCAGTGCGGGACGAATGCGGTTCAGACCATGAACCTGCTGGACCCCGACCTGATGCCATACAACCAGATCAACTTCTCCAACTTCCCGCCCCATGATCCGGCGATTGCGGGAAGTGCGCCGGGTCCGGACACGCCGGGCTACGGAAGCGCGGTGCTGTCACACGTGCAGCGGGTTGCGCCTGACGTGTTGCAGTCGGCATCAGTGAACTTCTTCAGGACGTTCGTCTCGACCGTGCCAGGTACGAACATGGTCACCGACCCGAACTTCGCCGCTCTCGTCAACCTCCAGATCTGGGGTTTCCCGACCAGCGGGCCGATGCCTGACCCGAACAACCGCAGCTTCATCTACCAGCGCTTCCAGCGGGGGATCATGCACTTTGATGGCACCAACGGCAGCACGCGGGGGATCCTGCTTGCCGACTGGTTCAAGACCATCATCACCGGGCGAAACCTCCCGGTTGACCTTGCATCCCAGGCACAGGCAAGCCGGTTCCGTCAGCAGTACTGCCCGGGTGCACCGGCGTGGGTCTGCCGTCCTGGTGAACTTCCCGCTACCGACCTGACCTTCGCCTTCGAAGCCCAGTAGGTATTCGGGCACT
>DDYL01000008.1:8896-37249 GCA_002347925.1 Chloroflexi bacterium UBA2235
TTGCGGGGACCGTCGACGCCATTGTGAAGAGGTCGTCGGTGGTCAGGGCAAGCCCGGGCAGGTCGCGTACGAGCCGGAGATGCGACCCGATATCGCCGACACTTCCCGAAATGGTTTGCGTTGGGGTGCCGTCTGCGTTTGCCAGATGGGCGACGCCATCTTGGATGACCATGGGCGGGTCGCCGTAGGTTCCCGTTCGGTAGATGCCATCGGGCAGGCCGGCCTGGGGGACGTTATCGGTCACCAGCGCGATGCGTGCGACACCCTTTGCGCGCAGAAGCACTGCAAGCGCACCGGGATGGACGTGATGTCCATCGGCGATCAGTTCGGCGAAGAGTTCCGGATGCGCCAGAACACCTCCGACGGCGCCGGGATCACGATGGGTGAATGGCCTCATCGCGTTGAAGGTGTGCGTGACCTTGCGTGCCCCCGCCCGGACGGCTTCGAACACTTGCTCGAATGTCGCGTCGGTGTGCCCGATTGATGCGACGATCCCGAGTTCCGTCATGCGGGCGATAAGGTCGAGGGCACCCGGCAGCTCCGGGGCAATCGTCATCATGCGGATGAGACCGCGTGATGCATCCACCAGGCGTGACAGATCACCGGTTGACGGCACACGGAGGCTTTCGGGTGGCAGTGCACCGATCCGGCGCGGGTTGAGGAACGGACCCTCGATGTGGAGGCCGAGGAAGATCCCGAGGTCTTCGGACGGATCTTCAAGCCACCTGCCGTAGTGGGCGGTCTGCTCAAGCAGCGCATCCCATGGAAGCGCGATGGTGGCCAGCACACCTGTGGTTCCGGTGGAGACGCGTTTGCGTGCGAACTCGGCCAGACCGTTCATGTCGGTTGCGGCGAAGTCGATCCCGTGCCCGCCGTGTACGTGAAGGTCAAGGATTCCCGGTGCGATGGTGAAGGGCCGGAAGTCGAGGATTGTGGCGTGAATGTCAGGTGGGTCTTCCGCGTAGTGCATCGCGACAATCCGGCCATCGGAGATCACGATCCCGTCCGGTTTGCGGTGCAGTGGCGACACACCGTGCGGGGTGATCACGAGTCCGGCCAGCACGATCACACGNNTGAGGCATATCCGATCTTACTTGGCCACCAGTTTCACGGCTGCCTCGACCACGTGCGGTGCAGTGAGGCCATATGTTTCCATGAGTGCCTCGGGTGTGCCGGACTCGGCGAAGCGGTTGCCGAGGTTGACGTAGCCCAGTTTGCACGGGTGGTGTGATCCCACGGCCATCGCAACGACACTGCCGAGGCCCCCGTGCGCCAGATGTTCCTCGGCGACAAGGATGTGCCCGGTGTCCCGGGAGGCACGCACCAAGGCATCGACGTCCAGTGGACGGATTGTGGGGAAGTCCAGGACGCGAGCGTGGATGCCCTTGGCGGCCAGGGCATCATGTGCCTCCAAGGCGGCGGCGGTCATGAGGCCGCAGGCCACGATGGTCAGATCGGATCCATCACGAAGTTGGTAGGCCTTGCCGATTTCCAATGACGAACCGGCTTCGTGGATGCGCGGGGCCTTTGGTCGTCCGAGTCGAAGGTACACCGGTCCCTCGTGCGCAATCATGGCGCGAACGGCAGCGTGTGTATGGGCCTCGTCCGAAGGGACGATGACCGTGAACCCGGGAAGCGAACATGCGAGGGCAAAGTCTTCGATGGCCATCTGTGATGGGCCATCCTCGCCGATCGAGATGCCGGCATGGGTGCCGACCACCTTGACGTTCAGGTGCGGGAAGGCGACGGACATGCGCAACTGGTCGTAGGCATTGCAAAGGAGGAAGGCAGCAAAGCTGGAGACGACCGGGATCTTGCCACTCGCAGCGAGACCCGCGGCGACGCCGACCATGTTGCTTTCGGCGATGCCAACATTGAAGAAGCGGTCCGGGAAGACCTGTCCGAACCATTCGGTCCGGGTGGAGTTGGCCACATCACCGTCCACGACGACGATGCGTGGCTCGGAATGTCCGAGGTCACGCAGTGCGATGCCGAACGCATCGCGCGTGGCTGCACCAGGGCTGACGACGAACGGTGTAGTTGATGCACTCATTAGAAGTCCGTAGAAGTCCGTCCGGATGACGTCAGTGGGGGGCGGGTTCACCGCGGAGTTCGGCGAACGCGCGCACCTGTTCGGAGGCGGTCAAGGGTTTGCCGTGGTAGGCCCAGTCGGCCTCGACAAACGAGACCCCTTTTCCCTTGACGGTATGGGCAACGATGGCCTGCGGGCGTCCCTTCACGGCACGTACGGAGTCGAAAGCCCTCAGGATGGCAGGCATATCGTGTCCGTCAATCTCTTCCACGTGCCACTCGAAGGCACGGAGTTTTGCCGCGAGCGGCCGGTAGTCGATCACGCGTGGAAGCAGGTTCGATTGCTGGGCACCGTTGTGGTCCACGATCAGGGTGAGGTTGTCGGCATTGAAATGGGCTGCCGCCATGATTGCTTCCCAGACTTGACCTTCCTGCATCTCGCCGTCACCGCACATCACATAGGTGCGGTATCCATGGCCATCGAGGCGTCCGGCGAAGGCATGACCCAGTCCGATTGACAGACCCTGGCCAAGCGAACCGGTGGATGCTTCCACCCCGGCAAGGCGGCGCATGTTTGGGTGACCTTCAAGCGGACTGCCGATCACGCGCAGGGTGTCGAGGCTTTCGTGGGAAATCACACCATGTTCGGCGAGAACCGCATAGAGGGCTGGCGCGGCGTGTCCCTTTGAAAGGATGAAGCGGTCTCGGTCAGGCGCGGAGGGATGCGATGGGTTGAGGTTCAGGATGCCACCCTTGTAGAGGGCGACCATGATGTCAATCGCCGACATCGAACTCGATGGGTGCCCGGAAGCTGCCCGCGTGGTCATCGCAATGATGTCTTCACGGAGGCGTCTGGCGGTTGATGAGAGAAGTTCCAGATCTGGTCCGCCATCGGACGCATGTGGGGCGGAAGCACGGGTCACCACGCAGCGAAGAACCTCCGGTGGCGCCGAGTATACGGTGCTTCAGTGGACGCTGAGGTCATTTCGGTTGGTGGATCCTCGTGGCAAGCACGCCGTCCAGACAAGCGATGACCCGGGCTTCCACCACCTCAGGAGTGGCCTCGTCGGTGCGGATTCGCACGGTTGCAGTGCGCCTTGCATCGGCAAGCCGTCGGCGCTGCTCGCTCAGGATCGCGACGGAGAGAGTGGATCTCCCGCGTCGCTGGACGGTGCGCGTACTGGCGCTCAGGTAGACCACTGCATCCGGGGTCCCGAGGTGACGCCACAGGGTTCGGACCTCCGAGTGTTCCTGGGCCACGACGCGTGCGTCGATCCCCCGCAATCGCAGTCGCCGGACAAGTTCGGTCTTTCCGGAACCGCAGACCCCGACAACGACGACCATTGGTCCACCGACCGTTCTTGGTCGACCGCGGTCATTCATGTCCAGATCGTAGCCTGCCACGAGGTGGGTGCGCGGTCAGAGTGGGCCGGTCCGGAGTTGACGGAATGCGATGATCCGGGCACACTCTTCGGACGCGGAGTTGCGTTGATCCGTCCGGATTGACGCATCTCGTCCGGCATCCGAACCCGTGGGGACACGGCGAAAGTCGTGCGGGTTTTTCTGTCCGGTTCATCGCAGGGCGATGCGCCGCCAGTGGCCGGGGCATTCCTCGCACTTTGGCGGGGTTCGGTTGGGGTGACAGGAAACGAATGTGAGCATGACAACGCGAGCGGGGCAGACGTCGGGCCGGATTGGCGCACCATTGCGTCGGCTACTTGGCGTGGTGGCATTGGTCTCGGTCGGTGCGGTGTTGGCCACGGCGAATGACGGTTCGCCTGCCCTTGCACAGATCGTCATGGCCACCCCCACAACGACGGCACTCACCTTCCAGGACAACGACCCTTTCATGGTCTACCAGGGTGATTGGTCGCGCGTCGAGGACACCAAGGCCGTGGGTGGCACGCGTCACCAGTCCCGTCAGGCCGGCGCGCTGATGAAGCTGCAATTCACCGGGCCGTACGTCAAGTGGTTCGGGGTGCGCGGTCCCAACCGCGGTCGTGCCCGACTTACCGTGGATGGGGTGGCCGTGGGTGCGCAGGGCGACGGCATCATCGATCTGTACCGGCCAAATGAGACGACCTATGAACTGATCAGCTGGATCGGTGGCTTGAACGGTGATGTGTCGCACACCCTCGTGATCGAGGTGCTTGGTCAGCGGGGCGGGGCATCGTCCGATAGCCTCGTTGACGTTGACTCCATTGAGGTCATGGGTGCGGAGCGTGCGCCGATCACTCCAACCCCGTCGGCAACGCTGGTCATGACGGCAACGCCGACGCCCATGACCGGTGCCGTGATTGGGGGCGTACCACTCGTCGCCGTCGGGACGCCGGGTGCCGAACGCGCGCCGGGATCGTGGCCGATCGACACGCGGTTCCTGCGCTACTACGTCGAACGTGACGGGTTGCGCATCCTTGGGAACACGATTTCGCCGCCCACGTTCTTTGCCGGATATTTCGCCCAGTACTTTGAGAAGGGTCGCCTGGAGGATCAGACTGGCATCAGTCAGGATCCGAACTGGCAGTTCCAGTACGGGCTTCTGGTGGATGAACTCCAGACGTTGCGCCTCAGCCTGCCGATTGGCGGAGAGATCTCCACCCTGAATTACCAGGCGGTGAATGACCTGGCCCGTGAGGACCGTCGCATTCCCCCGCCGACCGGGTTCCTTGGTGGCACGATGACCAATAGCGATGGATCGGTCTTTGTGCCGTACTCGCAGGCGCTGCAACCGGCGCCGGGACATAGCGTCTCACCGGTCTTCTGGCCATATATCAATCGTTCGGACATCTTCCCGGGGGGCTGGTTGCACGACATCGGGCTCCCGATGACTGAGGCGGTGCCCGCGGTAGTGACCAAGGGCCCGTTTGCCAACCGGAACATCCTGGTGCAGGTGTTCCAGCGCACGATCCTGACCTACGACCCGCTGAACGGTGCGGAGTTCCAGGTTGAGCGGGCAAACGTCGGTAGCGATTACCGCCGTGCGTTCCCGGATCGGGTGCCCCAGTAGGGTTGATCGTGACGTTGCGCTTTCGGTCCCGATGGACCGGCGTGCGACGCGTCGCGTGACACGCTTGCCTGCGGTGCGGACGCCCGGAACCAACGGAGGGATGGATGATGGCATCGAATACGCACGGATCAGGTAATTCCGGCACAGGGGCGTCGGTTCCCGACCGCCCTGCGGTTCGCAGTTACCTGACCCGACTTGTCTGCAGCATGTGCGGGCATCCGGAAGAGGTCGACCGCCTGAAGAACGTGTGCACGGCGTGCGGGCGCGTACTGTTCTACGAATACGACCTTGACGCCGTGCGGGAGACCCTTCCCCGCGATGCCCTCCGCGCCCGCGATGCCACGCTTTGGCGGTACCGGGAACTCCTGCCGGTGCGCGAGACCCGCCACATCATTTCGCTTGGCGAAGGGATGACCCCCCTACTCCCCGCGCCCCGGCTCGGTGCGGTGTCTGGCTTTTCCCAACTCTATGTCAAGGAGGAGGGCCTCAACCCAACCGGGTCATTCAAGGCGCGGGGGATCAGTGTCGCCGTAAGCCGTGCGCTTGAACTTGGTGCCACCGCATTGGGAATTCCCACGGCCGGCAATGCCGGAGGCGCCTTGGCCGCCTATGCTGCGCGGGCAGGATTGCCGTGCTACGTCCTGATGCCCGAGGACACTCCACTTGCAAACAAGCTCGAGTGTGTCCTCTACGGTGCAAACCTGTACCTCGTCAAGGGGCTGATCAACGATTGTGGTCGCATCGTGCGCGAGGGTGCGGCGGCGGGTCGGTGGTTTGACGTGTCCACGCTGCGTGAACCCGGTCGTGCCGAAGGCAAGAAGACCATGGGGTACGAGATTGCCGAGCAACTGGGGTGGGAGTTGCCCGACGCGATCATCTACCCGACAGGTGGCGGGACCGGCATTGTGGGGATGTGGAAGGCATTCGATGAAATGGAACGCATGGGTTGGATCGGGTCGCGACGCCCGAAGATGATTTCCGTGCAGGCCGAGGGGTGCGCGCCGATTGTCCGTGCGTTTGAGGCCGGTGAACGGCACGCCACCCTCTTCGCAAACGCCCATACGGTTGCCAGTGGACTTCGTGTGCCGGTGGCAATCGGTGACTACCTGATGCTCGATGCGATTCGCGCCAGTGGTGGGACGGCGATCACGGTGCACGACGATGAATTCACACCGGCCATGCGGGCGATAGCGCGGGCCGAGGGCATTTCACCGGCCCCGGAAGGTGGTGCAACCTACGTGGCCTTGACCAAGTTGCGGGACAGTGGCTTCCTGAAGACATCCGACCGGGTGGTGATCTTCAACACCGGTGCGGCGTGGAAGTACAGCGAATTGCTTGAGACAGGTTTGCTGCCGGTCCTGGACCCCGCCGACCCTGCCGTGCAGGCGCAAATTGCGTGATGAGCGACGGGACCAGGGTCCCAACCTTGCTGGTGGGCCAGTCCGGTGGGCCAACCCCGGTCATCAACGCAAGCCTCGCTGGAGTTCTTGACCGCGTCGCTTCAGGCTTGGGACAGCCGTACGTGCGCGTCCTTGGGCTTCGGCACGGCATCGAGGGTGCCCTGCGTGGGGATGTCGTCGACCTGACCGCATTGACTGCATCGGACCGGGATGCACTGGCACACACACCGGCGGCAGCGTTGGGGAGTTGCCGGAAGCGTCTTGAACCAGAAGATGAGCGTGGCGTGCTCGAGACATTCGCGCGCCTCGGGGTCGGGTGGTTTGTGTACTGCGGTGGAAATGATTCGATGGACACGCTGTCCCGGCTTGAGCGGGCGGCACGGTCACGTGGTTATTCGCTTGGCGTGTACGGAGTTCCCAAGACGATAGACAACGACCTGGCGGGAACGGACTGGTGCCCTGGGTACGGCAGTGCGGCACGGTACTGGGCAACGGTCACGCAGGAGGTCACGCGAGACCTGGCTGCAATGCGCACCTATGACCGTGTGGTGGTCATGGAGGCGATGGGCCGGAACGCAGGTTGGCTCGCAGCGTCGTCGGCGTTGTTCCGTCGTGACGAACAAGACGGGCCTCATGTCCTGCTGGTCCCGGAGGTCGCATTCGACGAGATCCGCTTCCTCGGTGCCGTCGAAGCGGCGCTTTCCCGGGTCGGATATGCCGTCGTGGTGGCTACCGAAACGATCCGTGATGCCAAGGGCGCCTATGTTGCCCGGCAGGTACAGGGTGCCGATCAGTTCGGTCATCCCATCGTGACCGGGGTCGCAGAGACGCTTGGGCACCTCACGATGGCACGCCTTGGGGTAAAGACGCGGGTCAACAAGCCAGGCACGCTGCAACGGACGAGTGTGGCGCACATGTCGGCAGTTGACCTAGCTGGGGCGAGACTCGCAGGATGGATCGCTGCGGATCGATTGGCATCAGGGCTGTCGGGTTCAATGGTGGCAATGCCAATGGTGCCGACCTCCAATGCCACTCACGATGCCTTGATGAATGGATGGTGGGGTGAGGGTTGCGGGTCATTCGGTGCCGTTCCCTTGGAGACCGTGGCCCGGGCCGAACGACGACTGCCCGAAGACCATGTTGTTGGGATTGACGGGCTGAGTGACCCGGTGACCGAGGAATTTCGTGCGTATTTGCGGCCATTGGTCGGAGTACCACCACCGGCGCTCTTTCGACTGTGAGGCCCGATTACTCCGTCTTTCGCGGTGTTCGGGCAAAGTATTCAGGGTTTCCCCGGATGCCGGGGTTGTGGGAATCCACCGTCGTGCGCGATACTTGGCGGGATTGTGAATCACTTCACGAAGTAGGGATCGGGCTTCGTCCGCGGTCCCCGCGCGAGGGGTGTACATTGTCGTCCGGCGTTGTTATCTTCATGACCGTGCATCGGGCAGATGCTGGTTGCGGGCGTGCCCGTGACCGCAGTTAGGCGGGGTTTCGGGGTACCCGAGGTCCCACAGGAGTTGCGAGTGTGGCGAGCCGTACGTTAGGACAACGACCTCCGACTGGTGCCCAGGTTTGGGACTGGTTGCGCAATGGTCGCGTCTTCAAGTCGATCTTTCGCTACAGCTACCCGAGTGACCGGCGCAACCGGATCATGACGGTTGCCAAGAATGTCTTCCTGCATCTCCACCCAAGCCAGGTTCCACGCGGTGGCATCCGGGTGACCTACACCTGGTGCCTTGGTGGCCTGTCATTCATGACATTCCTGATGCTTACGGTCACCGGCGTGCTGCTGATGTTCTATTACGTGCCGTCGGTCACCCGGGCATACCAGGACATCCAGGATCTGGAGACGGTGGTCACGTTCGGGATGCTCATGCGCAACATCCACCGGTGGGGCGCGCACATGATGGTGATTACGGTCTTTCTCCACATGTGCCGGGTCTTCTACACCGGCTCATACAAGCCCCCTCGAGAGTTCAACTGGGTCGTTGGCGTAATCCTGCTGGTCCTCACGCTGCTTCTCTCGTTCACCGGGTACCTGCTTCCTTGGGACCAGCTTTCGTTCTGGGCGGTGACCGTTGGGACGACTATCGGTGGTGCTGCGCCAATCATTGGCAAGCAGATCAATTTCCTGCTTCTCGGTGACTTCGAGATCGGCCAGAACACCTTGATCCGTTGGTACACGCTGCACGTGATCGCGTTGCCGTTGATCCTGTCACTATTCCTTGCGGTGCACTTCTGGCGCGTTCGCCAGGACGGTGGCATCTCGCAGCCAATGTAGGTGTCGTTACGAGGCGCATGTCGGTGGTACAGGTTGTGAGTGAAGGAACACGGCGATGAGCGGGAGTGAGGCGGGGTTGAAGCCGGCGCTGATTTCGGTTCGGCCAACTACGGCGGAATCGAAGTGGGCTGGCAAGGAGTGCCCGCACTGCAAGAAGCCAATCGGCGCTGGCGAGAACGCCGTGCTGTGCCCGAAGTGCTATACGCCCCATCACAAGGACTGCTGGACGACGCACGGCAATGCCTGCGCACTCGACCAGACGCCTGCGAACATCATGGAGCGTGCCGGGCGGGCAGCGGCTCCGGCAGCTGAGGCTCCCGCGGCGGCAGCCCCGGTCCCAGTCAAGGCGGCAATCGAGGCTCCGGCAGCTCCCAAGGCCTCGCCGGCGAAGCCGGCAGCATCCCCGGTAGCAGCGGCGCCTGCATCAGCGCCACCCGCTGCGGCATCCGGCGGGGGCGCTTCTTCGGCGCGCGCGATGCGGTCGGCCGCGAGGCGGGCTCAAGCACAGCTCACGACGTGGCCTCACTTGCTGATGCCCGAGTTCCTGTCCGCGGTGCTCCTGCTCATCGGCCTGACGGTGATGGCGTGGTTCGTCAATGCGCCCCTGGAGGAGCATTCGAACCCGAACCACACCCCGAACCCATCGAAGGCGCCGTGGTACTTCCTGAACCTTCAGGAACTCCTGCTTCACATGCACCCGGGCCTCGCCGGCGTCGTCATCCCGACAGTCATCATCGTCTTGCTGATGGCTATCCCGTACCTCGACATCAACTCGGACGACACAGGCGTGTGGTTCAGCGGGGCTCAGGGAAAGAAAGTCTTCTGGATCTCCACGGTTTACACATTTTTCTGGGCGTGGGCGCTGATCCTCGTAGATGAGTTCGTCGGCGTCCGGGCAGTGATCGAGAACGCGATCCCGGTTCTCAAGATCAGTTGGCTTTCAGAGATCGTGACCCAGACCATGGTGCCGACGGCCATCATGTGGGCGGTAGCCGTTGGCCTGTACGTCGCGATTGCCCATCTGAAACCCACGGTCAGGGATGTCATGATCGCCTATTTCACCGCGTTCGTGATCGCGTGGATTCTCCTGGCACTCGTGGGCTCGGCATTCCGTGGTCCTGCGATGGTGCTCTACTGGCCATGGAACATGCCTGCGCGGATTGCATAGGTTTGGGGAACGCTTCTCGCGCAGTTCGACGCTGCTTGCGAACATGAATTGATGAGTTCTGGCACACCCCGCGCGTGGTAACGGGTGTGCCGAGATGAGGGGGCCAGAGATGGCAGTCGCCGGAACAGTGAACGGAGTAGCCGGGGCCGAGACGCGCCGTGGCGCGCTAGCCGCTTCTGGATGGATGCTCATGGCCCTGATGGGTCTGCAGGCGGCTGTTGCTTTCGTCGTCTACTTCTGGCCGAGGAAGACCGGTGCGTTCGGATCGGTGATCAGTGCCGGCAAGGTCTCGGACTACAAGGTAGGAGACATAAAGTACTTCGTGGAGGGCAAGTTCTATCTTGTCCGCCTTGAAGAGGGGTTCATCGCTCTCTACCAGAAGTGTCCACACCTTGGGTGTGTCGTGCCATGGCAGAAGGATTACGTCTACCAGGACAAGACAGGATGGTTCCGGTGTCCGTGCCACGGGTCGACGTATTCATTGCAGGGACAGATCGTGTTCGGACCGGCACCCCGTCCGCTTGACTACATGAAGATCCAGATCAAGGGTGGCTCGGTCCAGGTGAACACCGGGCTCATCATGAAGCGTGACGAGTGGGTACCGTCCCAAGCTGTTTCGGCGTAGTCACGGGTCCGGGCAAGACGGAGTAAGGAGCGGAACGTGGAGAGCGGCGGTGGCGCAGGTTTCCTAACGACGGTGGTTGTACTCATCGCATTGCTCTTGCCAGTCCTCGTTCTGTTCGAGGCCTGGAGGTCACGCCGCGTGGCGATCGCTGATGATGCGCAGGAGGCGACCCTCGATCCCGTACTCAGCACCTCGGGAATGAGCCGCAAGATCGTGTTTGGCATGGTCGTCCTGACCGAGGCGTTCCTCCTTCTCATTGCCTACGGTGCGAACGAACCGTTCCGCCAGGCTGAGGCCAAGGAACGGCAGAAGGAGTTCGCGGTTGAGGCCGCGGCGCACACGTATGTTCAGTACTGTGTGTCTTGCCACGGGGTCTCCGGCAAGGGGTACCTCGAAAACATCGGTCTTGTTGGGAAGCCCTTGGCCACAAGTGCGCTGCAGGCGACCGATCCCGACGAACACAAGGCAAATGTCCGGATGATCACCCAGACGCTTGTCAATGGCCGTAATGCTGGTGCGATGCCGGCATGGGGTGTTGAGAACGGTGGTCCGCTCAACTACCAGATGATCAATGAACTCACGATCATGATTACCGAGGGCCGATGGGACGCGGTTGAGGCGCTCGCCAAGGATAAGGGCGTGATGTCGCCGACTGAGGCGCCGATCACGGATCCGGTCGCTGCCGGCAAGTTGATCGTCACGCAGGGCGCTTGTGCGTCTTGCCATGCTGTCAGTGGGACGGCCGCAAAGGGAGCCGTCGGGCCGGCCCTGGACGGGATTGCCAACCGCAAGATTGGTGGCGTGGCCGACTTCAACGCTGCGAATGTGAAGAAGTGGGTTGCGAACCCTAGCAGTCTCAAGCCGGGTTCTTCGATGCCTCCCTACGCGCTCAAGGAAAGCTACCTCGACGCGATTGCGGCCTACTTGGCGACGCTCAAGTAGGGCACGGCGTTCCAGGCACACGCGCGAACGGGGGTGGGGTTCTTCGGAACGCCACCCCTGTGTTCCATGTCGTTTGGGCGTAGGTCAAGGTGAGACGCAACCAATGAAGAGGGCCACCTTGCACTTGCAAGATGGCCCTCTCTTCATGGCTCCATGGTGTGCCTTGATCGTCAGTGGCTGGTCGTACCGGGAAGCGTTCCTTGGGTGCCACCGGGAAGCATCCCCATCCGCGCCTTGAGATCTGCAAGCTGTGAGGAGACTTCGCCGTCATCCTCGAGATCGGCGAACTTGTCATCCAAGCTGAGGTGTTCGTTCACCTCAAGCGCCGCGGCGGCCCGTGCCTCCTCTAGCCGGATCTTGGCGTCCATCCGGGCGATCTCGGACGATGGGTCGATCGCGGAGAGTTGCTGCGCCGTTGCGGCGATCTTCTGTTGCGCCATCGCAGCCTTGTGACGCGCGATCATCGATTCGCGGTTGCGCATCGCACTGTCGTATTTCGACTGCAATGCGTTGAGGTCGCTCTTCAGTTTGGTTACGACCTGCTGTTGCGCAATGAGTTGCTGCATGTAGCTTGAGGCGTTGCGGTCATAGTCGACCTTGCGACGCAATGCCTCCTTGGCAAGTTCCTCGGATCCCCGACCCAATGCGAGTTCTGCCTTGCGCGCCCATTCCTGAGCCTGGGCCTGGTTCTTTTCCATGTCGCCTTGGAAGAGCTTCTCCTGAGCGATCATCTCGGCGACCTGGGTTCGCGCCTGAGCAATGGCGTCCTTCATGTCGCTGAGGATCTGTGTCAGGACAAGCTCCGGATCCTCGGCTTGATCGAGGAGGGCGTTGATGTTTGCACGGAGGATGGTGGAGACGCGGTCAAGGATGCCCATCGGTTGTGATCTCCTTCAGGAAGGTTCAGGAAGCGCGCCGGTGTTGACGATCCGGCGTATTGATAATGAATACCACACCGCCCCGATCACGACGCGTCGGTCGCGGTCGGGGCGGTGTGGCATGTGCATTGGCGACCTTGGCGCTCACTTACGCAGGACGAGGACCCAGTCCTGATTGATGCGTTCCTTGCGTGGAACCTTGATGTAGTGCCGGATGACTTCCGAGGCGAAGTAGGTTTCAACCTTGAACCCGACGCGTTCGGCGACCTGCAGGAGGTACGAATGGGTGGGGACCACCTGTTCGCGGATGATGTTGTTTCCAATCACGACAACGTACCGGCGTCCGGGTTTCAGGACACGCCAGACTTCACGGAAGTTCCGCTCCATGTCCACGAAGTACTGATGGACGATGTACGCACGACGCTTGTCGATGGCATAGAGCGATTCGACCTGCGCGTCCAGATCTGCGAGCCCATACCGGTGAAGTTCACGGTAGTCGACTGCGCTTACCACTTCGGTGCCGATGTGCTTGCGCTTCGCCTCGGCAAGCGGGCGTCCCGGTGGTGAGAGGTCGAGCATGTACATCTCAAGCTGATGGGTGCGTGGGTAGTCCACCGCATTGATGTACGGAGGTGACGTGACCGCGAGGTCCATCGTGCCCGGTTCGAGGGGGATGGCGCGTGCGTCGCCGTCTTCGGGGACGGCCACCGTTGCTCCTGCCGGGGCCAGCGGGACGAATTCGCGCATGCGGGCAACGTTGACCTGGGTCATGCGCCGGAAGAGACGGAGCGCCATGCCGGGAACGACTCGCTTGTTGAGGCGCGTCCGGACCACCGTGCGCGTGCAGTTGTTGTCGGCGTTTGATACCTCGCGAATGATCGCCGAGAGACAGATGCGCAGGAAGTCCAGATATGGACCGGGGGCATGCGGGGCGATGGCATCACGAACGCGTGCGAAGGCGCCGCGGATCGCGCCGATTTCCTCGAGGATGAACGGTTGGAACCACGTTTCCTGATATGCGAATGGAGGCACGTGGGTCCATGCTTGCATCCGGGCCGGATCACCACCGGCCTCGAACGCCTGAAGCGCTTCGGCGATTGCGGCGACGGCCCGATCAAGGATAGTTGGGTCCAGGGTGGTTGTCTTGACACGGGTGAGAAGGCGGGCGAACGGATCCACGTCGATTGCCACCGAGTGACGGTTCGCAAGCATTGCCTCGACGCTGACGGTGCCGCTGCCTGCCATTGGATCGAGGACGTGTTCACCTTCTCCCGAGTACTTGCGGATAGCCCAACGTGGCAGTTCCGGGAAGAACTTTGCGGGGTACTTGTGGAACCCGTGAGAGAGCCAACTCTGATTCCGGCTAATGATCAGCAGGTGCTGGTTGACCGGAATGTCCCATTCCGGCTGCAGGTCACCGGTGATGGTGACCAGAGGCGCGTCGACGCCTGAGCTTCCGGTGAACGGTGTAGTTAACATAATGTTCGGCGGAGCGTACGGTGCGTGTCTTCGCCCCGTCAATCGGAAAAGGCGAAGTGTGACACGTCACCCACTCAATCACCGAAGAAACTGTGACACCGGTTGCTGGAATGTGACAGAAGATGAAACGCCTGGTCTAGGGGTTGGTTAGCAGGGGTTTCAGTCAATCCAAGGGTGGTTCTGAACCGGTTGGGGTCGTCCTGTGGACGAGAGATCAGACAGATGGTTCACAATGGTTTCCGGGATTGTGCGTCCTTGCACATCGGCTTCCGGTGGCCGAATCGACCAAGATCTTTCCTGAGCGAAAGTTCGGGTGAGGCGCCCCATCGTTAGCCCGAGACAGCGGCGATGGCATGGTTCCGCGTCGGGCGAATCCGGACGGCAAGCGCGACGATCGCGACAATCGCCACCTTGCCCAGGGTCTGTTCATACCAAGTCTCGATCGACCCGAAGGCGACCGTCAGGAACACCGCGCTGTCAACCATCGATCCAAGGACTCCGGAGGCGAGGATTGCGAGCGCCTGGCGGGGCATGAGTGACGTGTAGCACACGAAGTCGACCGATTCCGAGACCAGGAAGGCGAGACCGGAGGCAAGGGCAACCTCGGGCGACACGAGGGCGGAGACTGCGGTGCCCAAGAGGATAGCGAGCCACGTGATCCGTCTCCCTAGGGTCTCCTGAACCCAGTCTCGCAGGCAGAAGATGAGCCCGATGACTGGCAATGACGGATCGAACCCGAATGATGACGTGACCATGAAGAGGCGTTCGCCGGTCTCGCTGACCTGTTCGGCGAGGTTCAGGTAGACCCAGTTCGTGATCACTGGTCCGGTGACGTAGAACAGGAAGGCAATCCATCGGTTCATTGTCTGGGGTCACCTTCCTTCACACTGCCCGGTTCCCGGGTATTCGTGTGTCCTGAACGCCAACGGGTGGATGGCGCGAAGTGTCCCACGGGATCCGGGACCCGCCTCATTCCGGCAAGGTAATGGATCGGATGACTTCAATCCCGTTCAGGCGGAGGTGATAGAGGAACGTTGCGTGCATGAGGTCTCCGTCGTGAGGCATCGCCCCGACGGTGCCGGCGACATCGACCGGCAGGTGGTACGTGTCCACCAGATTGGCCGGGACGATGATGCGCACGGTCCGGTTTGTCGCATTGGCCCACAACCGGATGCCCATTGCCGTATGGAAGACGCAGAGGTCGGTGCAGTCACCGGCCACGATGATCGTCGTTACACCCCGTGCCACGATGTCCGTGACCCAAGGACGGAATGGGCCGTCGTCGACCCATGCGCTCAATGAGTTCTTCGGGACGTCAAGCGCGGCGTGTACCCATGGCTGGCCTGCAAGTTCGGGAACGAGTTGCGACTCGTCCGAACCGGCGATGCAGTGTGGCGGGAATGCATCGAACTCCGGCGCCCCGGGATCATGCGCGTCGCGAAGGATTGCGAAGTGTCGCACGCCTCGCGCGTACGCATGCGAGAAGGCGCTTCCCACCGGCGCAACGATGGCACCAACCCGGTCACTTGCAAGGGGACCGGCATGGCAGAACCCGCCAACCAGGTCGACCGCGATGGCCGCCACGCAGTCCGGTCCGCCAGCCTCGGCGATGAGCGAGTCGAGATCGCGATCGACCAGGGCAGTCATGAACCCGTCGAGGTAGGACAGGAAATCACGGGACGATTCTGCGAACCCGATCGGGTTGGCCTTGCGGCCCAGATGGTTCGAGGTCACGGTTGCTCCTGCCTTCTGGTTGACCCGGCATGGGATGTGCCAACTCTTGGATTGAGACTAGCACCCAACCGGCACGACCCTTGCGCGCACCCGTCACGCGCGTGTCAAGACGGCGCAGTCTCCGGTACAACCCTCGCTCGTATAGAACATTTGTACTACTATTGCGGGGTGTATCGGGATTGGTGCCGGGGGTGGCACCCGGCAGGAGGCAAGTGCAGTGACCGCGCGGAACGAAGATGTTCATGACGGTACGACCCGGAAGTTCGGCGAGACCGAGGCGGTCCGGGTTGAGGCAATGGCGCGTTTGGCAGCGGCTGGGGATGACCGGTCGCGACGGCAACTGGTGGAGTTGCTGGATCCGCTGGCAAATGGTGCGGCGCGGCGGGCACGGGTGCGGGCGCGCCGGCTAGGGCTTCGTGACGACGTGGATTTGGAGGATCTCGTGCAGGAGGCGCGCATGGAGATCTGGCGCCTGGCGCAAGGATTCGATGCTGCACGGGGACCGGCACTTCCGTACTTTGTCGTTCGGGTCGGTGCGCGATTGCGGCATTACCTGACGTCAGTGGCGAGACGTCGTTGGCCGGGCCAGCGTGTGTCTTGGGAGGGTGGTGGCGCGGCGGCAGTTGCCGACGAGGTTGGGGCGTACATTGCGCGTGAACATGCGGGGGCCAGTGCCCGTGATGCCGCACTCGCCGGCATGGAGGCCGCCTTGAACGCGTTGCCAGTGCGTCAGCGACGGGTGGTGTACCTGACGTTCTACCGACGCTTGGACGATGAGGGGATTGGCACGGCGCTCGGGATCAGCCCGGTGGCAGCAAGGCAGTTACGACGACGGGCGCTACAGAACCTGCGTGCAGGTGTTGGCCAGTGGCATCATTCGGGATACAGGCCCGAGGCGTGACCGGCATGGCGTCGGTCCCTTGGGGGCGGAGGAACTGGGACTGATGCTGGAACTGCGGTTCATTCGGGCGAATCCCGACCTGGTCAAGGAGGGCGTTCGCCAGAAGCGGGCGTCGGTCGATATCGACGAGTTGCTTTCGTGTGATCGTGAGGCGCTTGCGCTTCGCCAGCAGGTCGAACAGTTGCGGGCGCAACAGAACGAGACATCGCGTGCGGTGCCACGCGCTTCCGGTGACGAGCGCGCCACCCTCATCGCCGAGGGAAGACGGCTCGGCGAGGCGCTCCGCGAACTCGAAGGGCCACTCAAGGAACTCGATGCGCGCATCGAGGCCCTGTTGCTGCGGGTGCCGAATCCTCCCGCACCGGATGTGCCGGAGGGTGTCGACGAGAATGACAACGTCGTGGTGCGTCATGTCGGGTCGCCTCGCGAGTTCGACTTTCCAGTGCTTGACCATGTGACGCTGATGGAGAAGCATGACCTCGTCGAACTCGAACGGGGTGCGCGAGTTGCCGGACATCGGGGCTATTTCCTGAAGCGCGAGGCTGCCATCATCGAGATGGGCCTGATGCAATTTGCCCTCGCGACACTCGGTGCGCGTGGCTTCGTGCCCGCAACGGCACCGTCCATGGCGCGGTCGGCGGCCTTCACCGCAACCGGTCACTTTCCCGGAAGCGAGGAGGAGACGTACCACCTAGAACGCGACGACCTGTGGTTGTCGGGCACGGCAGAAGTGCCACTCACGTCGATGTATGCCGGTGAGATCCTGTCACCGTCCCAGTTGCCGATCACGTACGCGGCGTACTCGGCGTGCTTCCGCCGCGAGGCGGGTAGTTACGGTCGCGACCTCAAGGGTGTCTTTCGCGTGCACCAGTTCAGCAAGGTCGAACAGTTCGTGATTTGCGAGGGCGACGACGCCGAAAGCATCCGGTGGCACGAGACGCTGCTTGCCAACTCCGAGGCGCTCCTCCAGGCACTGGAACTCCCGTACCGGGTTGTCAACTGCTGTGCAGGTGAACTCGGGTTGGGCAACCGGAAGCGGTACGACGTGGAAACGTGGGTTCCGTCCGATGGCCGGTACCGCGAAACCCAGTCGTGTTCGTACTACCTCGAATACCAGGCTCGCCGTGCGAACATCCGCTACCGGGATGCGTCGGGGACGGTGCGGTTTGTCCACACCCTGAATAACACCGCGCTGGCCACACCTCGGCTTCTGGTTCCCCTGTTCGAGAACCATCAGCAGGCGGACGGATCGATCCGCATCCCGGAGGCATTGCGTCCGTTCGTCGGTGGGATTGCCGAGATCCGGCGAGGCTGATCGCGATCACCACCGGGGTGCGGCGGCCTCCCGCACCCCGGATGGGCGTTGGTCAAGCACCCGTCAGTCGACGGTGGCGATGCACTCGACCTCGACCTGGATGCCACCGGGCAGGCGGGCGGCCTGGATGGTGGACCTGGCGGGCTTGTTGGTGGTGAAGTACTCGGCATAGACCTTGTTGAAGACTGGGAAGTCGTCCATGTTCCCGAGGAAGCATGTGGTCTTGACAACGCGGTCGAGGGAACTGCCCGCGGCTTCGAGGATGGTCTTGAGGTTGGTCAGCACCTGGTGCGTCTCGTGCTCGATGGTGTCTCGGACCATCTGTCCAGTGGCGCGGTTCATGCTGCCTTGACCAGACACGAAGACGAGGTTGCCGACGCGGATCGCTTGGGAGTACGGACCGATCGGTTCGGGGGCATGTTCGGTGTAGATGACGTGCTTCTCGGACATTGGCGCACCTCCGTCGGGGCGGATTGTCACCCCGGTTGCATGAAATGGAGTGTACCGACCCCCTCTACCCGGGTCTGTGCGGTGACGGAAACCTGTCTGGTGGTCATCGCCTCCTCGCCGTGACGGCGCCGGGTCTTGGTCGCGTCCCAATCCCTGCCAGGTGAGTGATTCAGAGGTCGATCACGATGTGCCCGTAGGCATCGATCACCCGGGTATTTCCGAGGCGAATCTCGCGGGGTCGCACACCGTACCCGAGATGCATGTGCCCGTGAAGCAGGAACCGCGGTTGAACGGTCGTGACGAGTGTGCGGAGGGCCTCGAACGGGCGGTGAGGTATGTCCCCCATGTCGAGAACCATCCGGTCCGGGTCACGCAGGCATTGCTGTCCCGGGTTGCGGGGAGGAGTGCCATCGGCGGGATAGACGCACGGACAGGCGTCGGCGCGGTTCGGGCAGATGCGCGGGGCCGCATGGGTGACGATGACGTCGATGCCAGAAGTCCAGTTCGTGAGGCGTGCCCACCTGGATCGCCACTCCATCTGGCTCTCGGTGTACTGGGCTTCGCCACCGTTGTACCAGGGGCTGCCCTCAAGGCCGTAGAAGCGGAACCCTCCGTGCCGTTCGAGACGCCCGTCCAGGTTCACCCACCCGGCGGGTCCCGCAGCGCCGTATGCGGTGTCGTGGTTCCCACGCACGTAGAAGCATGGGACGTTGAACATCGATGCAAGGAAGTCGAGGTAGGCAAGCTTGAGGTCGCCGCATGAGATGACCAGTTCGATGCCGGCTTTCGCCCATCGTTCGGGTCGGAAGTGGTCGTAGAGCGACCGTTCCTCGACGTCGGCGACAACTAGGACTTTCATGATGATTGTGGGAAGACGCGGCACGCGCTTCGGTCGGGGTTCGGGAGAGGATAGGGCAGGGAAGCTGGGGAAGGCGTTGACCGGTCTGGAAGGCCTCTCTATACTGGAATTGGTGGTTGGTGCGTTGACGGAATGCTCAGGTCTTTCTGGATTGACCCCACCGGACGGCGTGGAACCGGGTACGATCAGAAGAGAGGAAACGTGCGGACCGCTCATGGGTGGTTGCCGGACGCAACCGAACTGACGTGGTCCGGAAACGGTTGGAATGGTAGCGTGGAGACGCTGGATCCGGTTCCCTCATCGTCAAGACGCTTGCGGTCTCAGTGCGTGATTGATGTGGATGGATCGCGTTTGGATGAAGGCACGTACGGGAAACCGGCGGGCATTTCAGCAAAGCCGCGGTGCAACGTATCGAGTGAAGTGCAAAGGGGGCAGATGCTGTGCAATCTAGCTTGATTGGCAAGGTGCAGAAGGCCAAGCAGTACGCCCAGGAACCGGAACGGGTCCGTTTCGAATCTTTTTCCATCGCATTCAGCGGCGAGAATGGTGACCATGCGGTGACCTACGATCACGGCAAGTGGAATTGTTCCTGCCACTTCTTCGCCGGTTGGGAAATCTGCTGCCACACGATGGCTGTCGAACGACTGCTTGGCGTGATGGTTTCCGACAAGCAGAATTATCCCGAGTTGCTCAGCCACGCCGAAGCTGCGGTCGCTGCCGGAGCCTGACCCCCGGGTCACGGGTTCAGACCGACTGCGCGGGGCGCATTCGCCATGTAACCGGTACGCCGTTCCCTAGATTTTCCGGATATTGGGGCATACTTGCCGTCATGTCAGTATCCGGAAGGCCGGACGGCGTGCCAGTCCGCATCATTGTGTCGGAACGCCGCACTCGCACGATAAGTGGGCGGTTCGTGTCCGGAACGCTCGAAGTCCGGGTCCCCGTCGGTGTCCCCGACGAGGTCGTCTCACGATTCGTAAGCAAGTTGCGTGACAAGGAAGAGGCGAGGCGCGCACTTGGGACCGGTCCGGTGGACCGTGCCGCCCAGGATGAGGCCCTGCACCGTCGGGCGTTGGCGCTTTCCCGAACCTACTTTGGTGGGTTGCTTATCCCGGCACGGGTGCAGTACGTCACCAATCAGGCGACACTCCACGGCAGTTGCAGTGTAAGGACGGGGGAGATTCGGGTTTCGCATCGCTTGGCGGCAATGCCATCGTGGGTACGCGACTACGTGCTCGTTCACGAAATCGCTCACCTTCAGGTCCCCAATCATTCGCGCGCGTTCTGGCGCCTGGTGGCTCGGTACCCGTTGATGGAACGCGCTCGCGGGTTCCTGATGGGGGCTGGCATGACCCCAGTCGAGGTGCCCGACGTTGCCGATCCGGAGGCGGTGGACGCGCCGGACGCGGATGACCGTCAGGTGCGCTAGACTGGCATAGGCAAAAATCGGAGAAGGATGAGAGATCGTGGCTCGCAAGTCTGACGCACGGTTCGGTGCAGTTGCCGAGAATCCCCACATTGCCGTCAACCGTGAGGCGTTCCACGAGTACGAAATCTCGGAACGCTTCGAGGCGGGCTTGGTGTTGACCGGGACGGAGGTGAAATCGTTGCGCGCCGGACGTCTGACCTTGAAGGAGGGCTACGTGCGGGTCTATCGCGGCGAGGCATTCCTTGAGGGGGTGCATATTCCGCCATACGATCACGGCACGTATCAGAACCACGAGCCCCGTCGGACCCGAACGCTCTTGTTGCACCGTCGCGAGATCGAGCAACTGCGGGTAAGCAGTCAGGCGTCGGGATACACGCTCGTGCCATTGCGGATGTACTGGAAGGACGGCAGGGCCAAACTTGAGGTTGGTGTCGCTCGGGGCAAGAAGCAGTACGACAAGCGGGCAACGATTGCGGACCGTGACGCAAAGCGCGACATGGCGCGGGTATCCGTTGACAGGTACAAGCGAGGATAGGTTCATCCCGGTTCCGAGGGGCTGGATTTCCGATGTGATCCTTGCATATTGTCGCAGGGTGCGATATGCTTCATGGACAGGAGGCACGATACAGGTTGGTCGAATGGCCTATCCGGTTCCGTGACTCGACAGGGGGATGACGGGTATCGACAGGGCAGAGAGGGCAGAAGCGGCGAGCCGAGGTGTCCGTATACCACCTCGTAAAACCACGGACAACAAAGTATTTGGCGAACGCCAGTACGCACTCGCAGCGTAATTAACGCTGCCGTCCACCCGAGCCCCGCCTCGACGGGCGAAGGATGGGCGCAATAATGCCGAGGTGCTCCGTACCCTCGCCCCGGGGGTCCGGCTAAGATCAGGGGCTGGCGCCTGCGAAACGTTGTCGGTTTCGGGTCAAAGGCGCGACAACAACGAACCGAATACGCTCGTAGTCATTTCTGGTTGATCCGTTCTGGACGGGGCGTTCGACTCGCCCCCATCTCCACCACTACACTCCGGCCACCATCCCTGACGGGACGGTGGCCGTTGCTGTTTCGGCCCCTTGGTCAGGGGTAGCCAAAGAGGCCAGTGATGAGTGCGGTGAAGGTGACCTTCCTGGGGACCGGGAGTACTGGTGACCCATCACGTCGGT
Organism: Chloroflexi bacterium UBA2235; assembly: GCA_002347925.1. Classification (GTDB taxonomy): domain Bacteria; phylum Chloroflexota; class UBA11872; order UBA12225; family UBA12225; genus UBA12225. The sequence goes on from DDYL01000008.1 coordinate 30,565, forward strand.
GTGGAAGCACGGCGGTTTCCCTGCCGGATGGCACCGTGATCCTTGTGGACACTTCCGGAGGGAACGAGATATGGCATGCCTTGCGGGAAGCTTCGATAGACGTTGCCCGCATCCGTGTGATCGTTCTCACGCATCAGCACCTCGATCACGCTGCCGGACTTCCGTTTGTGTTATTCCGACTGGCCATGGCCGGCATGGCTGCCGACGGGTATCGCGGGCCAATCGACGTTTGCGCCCCGGCGGCGGCCGTTGACGACCTCAGGCGAATGTGCGAGACCCTGTTCCCCGGGATGTTCACGCCCTGGTGGATTGGTGACCGGGTGCGATGGCATGGTTGCACGTCGGACCAGTATGTGTGGGGACTTGAGCTCAGGGACGACGGGACGACCTCGCCGACGACCGCGCGGTTAGGTACGCCAGGTGACGCCCTGCCCGAAGGCGTGGTTGCCACGATCTCGACGATGGCGGTCTCGCATGGTGCGCCACCGGTCCCGGCCCAAGCGGTGCGGATCGATGCCGCGCTTGCGAATGGTGAAGTTCGCCGGGTGGTCATCAGCGGTGATACGGGTCCGAATCTGGGGTTCACGCGCTTCGCCGGTGGGGTCGATTTGTTGATCCACGAGGCAATCGAGTCGGAAAGCCTCGGCGCCAACCCCTTCCTGGTGTTCGGTACCGGTCATGTCACAGCGGCAAGTGCAGGCAAAGTAGCGGCGGCGTCCCGCGTGAAGCGCCTGGCCTTGCACCACCTCAACGCCCGGACCGGCCAACACCCCGAGACCGTGCGGGCCGAGGCGGCCGAACACTTCACCGGCGAGATTCTCGTGCCGAATGACCTGGACACCACCGAGGTCTAGGGAGTGCGAACCTGTTGACCGACCTGATTGAGACGGGTACGGTGGCCGATGCCTGAAAGGTTTTCCGGCCGGGACTTGTCTGGACACCCGTTTTCGCAGGCAGACCTGTCCGGCATGGATTTCACGGGGTCAAATCTGACGGGTGCGACCTTCGTGAGGGTCAAACTGGATCATGCCGATCTGACCGGCGCGATCCTGCGAGGTGTCCGCTTCACACGTACCAGTCTGGTTGGTGCCCGCCTGTGTGGCGCTGACCTGACGCGTGCGTGGCTTCGTGGGGCTTCCCTGGCCGGTGCAGACCTGTCGGGAGCCAAGACGCCGGGTGCGAACCTCCGTCAGGCTGATCTTTCTGGTGCGACCATGACCGGCATATGGATGTACAGCGCGACTTTGTCTGGTGCGCGCTTGCCACATGCGTCACTTGTCCGTGCCGACCTGACCCGGGCGGACTTGGGTGAGACCGATCTGTCCCGTGCCGACCTGTCCGCCGCACGGTTGATAGAGACCGACCTGACTGGCGCCAGGCTGGTGGATGCCATCCTGCGGGACGCCGACATGCTTTGGGCCCGACTGAGGCAAGCCAACCTGGCTGGCGCTGATCTCCGGGGTGTCCGGCTGTTCCAAGCCGACCTCCGCGGTGCGCACCTTGAAGGTGCAGACATGACGGGCGCCGATCTTGCGGGTGCAAAGGGGGTGTCTGGGGTCCGCGGATGTGCCGATGACTGGACTGAAGTCGCGGAGTGACGTTCTAACCCGACCGGGATTTGGTCAGGACGAGAGGCGTACGTCGAACTGCCGGTCGAGGATCTGGCCAAACTGGTTGGTGAGGCCGTGCTGTGGTCCGTCACCCGGAGGCTGGGGCACGTGGAATGCTTCAGGCAACGCCCGCTATTCCCATGATTTTGCTAGTCTTTGTTCATGAGCAACATGCTGTGTCCTACATGCAACACGCCTGTTGCATCAAGTGATGTGGAATGCCCATCGTGCAAACGGCAAGTTCGAAACAGCCCCGCACAACTTGACGATTCCGATCTGGATGGAGTTGGTGATGGGGTGGCATTGGCGACCAGTGTCGACGCAGACATGGCACCCGGCCAATCCTTCATTTCTTGGTTTACTGGCTTGTTTTCGTCGGGCCACGGCAGTGGTGAGACCGCGGACCATGGTAGTGGCGATGAGGGCACTTCCGGTGGTGACACAAGTAGTGCTTGGGGTGACGGTGGGGGCGACAGCGGCGATGCCGGCGGCGGGGACGGCGGTGGTGGCGGGGGCGATTGATACGCACTGGGGCTATCTGGCGCCGGTGCGGTTCGTCAGCCACCTGTCCGGTTGGTCCTACCCAAAACGGTTTGCTGTCAGAAGGAGACCCGCAGGACGAACTGCCGGTCAAGGACCTGGCCAAACTGGCTGTAGAGGCCGTGTGCTGGTCCGTTACCCGGATCCTCAGGCAAATGTAGTGCCCAGTGGGTTGCGCCATGGTCGGCCAGACGCTGCAGTTGTGTCTGCAGGAGGACGCGTCCGATCCCGAGGGAACGGGTCTCATTGTCGACCCAGAGGCGCCGGATATGCGCCCATTGGAGGACGTTGCCACCGCGGCGTCGAGTGCGACGCGCCGCCGGGGTATTGATGTCCAGGTTGGGACGGAATGTGCTTCGGGTCGGGAAGCGGTCTTGGGTGGGCACCGGGGGAAGCATCTCGGCATCGCAGACGCCACGTGGAACCCCGTCTAGCCACGCCTCGACGCGTCCTCTCCGGGCATGGCATTCAACATGCTCCATGACATCCGGATCCAAGGTTGGCAGGGACGATGGGTCAAGTGCTCCGCCGTAGACGACGAGTGGGCGTGGTTGGCGGAAGCCCACGGCGCGAAGCGGCGCAAAGAGGTGTGGCCAACGTGATGAACACTGGGTGCCAAGCGGGAGGAACCCGGCACCACCACGGAAGGCCTCGAGACCCGGGAGCCCTTCGGCGCGCGCCTGGCGGACGGTGGTAGCCGCCAGGAGGGCGGCGGCCTGGATTGCCTCCGGCCACCCGGGCCAGGCGAATAACCAGAACAGTACGGCGTGGGTCTCGTGCAACCAGTCGGGCCCGTCACCCAGGGCGGCGCCGTACCCCCATCCGTGGTCACACAAACCCAGTTGCCCGGCGGCCAGGAGTTGATCTCCCTCGATGACAAGGCGCACCTGACTGGTGTCCATCCCCGGTGAGTAGAAGGGCCAGGCGTGGTGGTGGTCCAAGCCACGTTCGACGGTCTGATCGTCCGGAAGCGACGCCGGGGCTACAAGCCGGGCGTGGGCACGCGCGAGTGCTCCCAGTTGGGGCAACCATTCGGGCGAGTAGGCCACAACCTCCATGTGACAAGTCTACTCGGGTCTGGCCCGGTTTCCGGTGTGCCGGATTGCGGGGATTCGGCCTTTTTTCGATGATTGCCGAGGACGTGGACGGGTGACTACGGGTAGGCGTATCGTGACCGCCTAGAGAGGACTGCCGGTGACATCAAGGCCCGCATCATCTTCCGCGACCCGGTCTGTCCCATCCACTGCGGCGATACCGCTGTTGCCGGCGACCGCACTGGTGCTGTGCGGCGCGCTGATGACCCGCATCCAGGACACGGCGCTGAACATTGCCAACCCGGCCCTGATGGCGGATTTCGGGCTGCCGGCGGCAACGGTTGCGTGGATCTCACTTGCGCCGATGCTGATGTCGGCAAGTCTCCTGACTATTTTCGGTCGATTGGCTGACCTGCGCGGTCGTCGCAACCTGTACGCCGCTGGCATCGTGATCTTCGGTGGCGGGTCGGTGTTGTGTGCGCTGAGCCCGAGCTTTGCGGTGCTGATCGTCGCGCGGATCGTGCAGGGACTTGGCGGGGCATTGATGGCCGCCAACTCCATGGCGTACCTCATTGAAATCTATCCGCCCACTCGACGCGGGTTCGTGGTGGGATTGTGGGAGGCGGGCATCGCGACAGGGTCAGGTATCGGCCCGATCCTTGGAGGCGCCGTCATCGAGGCCTCCGGCTGGCAAGGATCGTTCGGGATGATCCTGCCGATGGCCATCGCCATGGCGGTTGCGGTGCCGTTCGCGATGAAGGAGCCGGTGCGCGCACCTGGTTCGCCAAGGTTCGATCTCGCCGGTGCCATGCTGTTCGGTGTGGGGGTTGCGTCATTCCTGTTCGCGCTGACGCGGGCGTCCGTAGAGCCATGGGGTTCGCCGGTTGTCGTCGGTTCCCTGGCGCTTTCGGTGGTGTGCGTGGTGCTGTTCGTGCGGGTCGAGGGTCTGGTTGAAAGCCCGATGATCGACTTGAGGATGTTCCAGAGCCGGACGTTTACCTCGGGAAATCTTGCCAAGATTGCCGGGTACCTGCCCTTCTCTGCACACGGGTTCCTGCTGCCGTTCTATCTCAAGGAAGTACTGGCGTTGCCTCCCACGGGGATCGGTTCGATCCTGGTTGCGTTGCCGGTAGGCATGTTTGCCGCGACGCTGGTTTCAGGACCACTTTCCGATCGCATCGGCACGCGGGTGCTCGCCCCTGCCGGACTGGTCGTTCAGGCGATCGGCTGCGTGATCCTGGCAATTGCATCACCGGAGATGGGCATCAACGCGCCCATGGCCGGACTGTTGCTGGGTGGTCTCGGGATTGGTGCGTTCATTGCCCCGAACGACAGCGCAATCCTTGCGGCAACGCCTCGCGACCGGATCGGCGTGGCCAACGGGATCATGGGAGTCAGTCGCACGGCGGGGCTGCTGCTCGGCGTCGCAGTTGGTGGGGCGGGACTTTCGGCGCGAGTGGTGGCGAACGGCGGACAATTCCTGCCAGCCTTCCACGATGTGTACTGGTTCATCGCCGTGGTGGCGTTCGCCGGGGTACTGTTGGCGACGGTGCGGGATCGCCGTCCGGCATGAGACAGCGCGCCGGGCAGGGTCGGTACGATGGCGCAGGGACGCATGACGGGGATGAACCCCGTGCGTCGCAGGACAGGAAGCGTGATGATGAGCGAGACAGTTGGCGGTCCATCCCGGCCAATCCGGGTGCTTTCGTGGAGTGAACGGACCGAACCGGAGTCTCTCTACCCTGCGGGGATCAACGGCGTCGTCGCCCAGATCCTTGCCGAGGCGGGTCATGACTTCGAGACCCGCGTCACTGACCTTGCTGATCCCGACCAAGGGGTCTCCGAGGCTGATCTTGAGTGGGCCGACGTGCTTGTGTGGTTCAGTCACCTGAAGCACCGCCAAGTTGAGGATGCAACGCTGGAACGCATTCTCCGTCACGTGCAACAGCGTGGGATGGGATTCCTTCCCTTGCACTCTTCGTTGGATTCCCGTCCCTTCCAGGAACTGCTTGGACATCCGGGACGCATTGCCGGATGGCGTGAGGACGAGAAGCCGTCGCATGTGTGGGTGGTTCAGAAGGATCACCCGATCGCGGCTGGTCTGGGTGATGGGTTCGTGATTCCCGCTGAAGAGATGTACGCGGAACCCTTCAACATTCCACCTCCGGATGAACTGGTCTTCATCTCGTCTTTCGCCGGCGGCGAGGTCTTCCGGTCTGGGTGTTGCTGGTACCGGGGGGCCGGAAGGATGTTCTTCTTCCAACCGGGCCACGAGACCTATCCGGTGTATTACCAGGCAGAGGTGCGACGGGCGGTCATGAATGGCGTGCGCTGGTGCTCGGGGCGGTAGGATGAAAATGTCACGCGTGGTGCCGGATGGCCGGCCACGCCACGGTCCACGGAGGAAACGCAATGGCTGAACGGCTTGGGGTGGCAATCATTGGCACGGGCACGATTGCGAACGCGCACATGCGTTCGCTGGAACACCATGCGCCCGCGCGCGTCGTCGGGGTCTATGACGTCCTGCACGACCGGGCTGAGGCATTCGCGAAGAAGTGGAACATCGAGGTCGTGGCATCAGACCTTGACAAGATCCTGCATCGCAGTGATGTGGATGCGGTGATCGTCTCGACCCCACCGTTCGCGCACATGGGCCCGACCATCGCCGCCCTTGAGGCGGGCAAGCATGTGCTGTGCGAGAAGCCGTTTGCCTTCGATCCGGCCGAGGCGGTCAAGATGACGGAGGCGTCGGAACGCACGGGTAAGCATCTTGCGGTTGCGTCCGCCCGGCAGCGGTGCTGGGCCGCGTCACGAAAGGCTCAGGAACTGGCTTCTAGTGGCGAACTCGGCGACGTCTATCACGTTCGTTCAAGTGCCTTCCGGTTCCGTGGGCGTCCCGGTATCGACATCCTGCGGGACACGCACTGGTTCATCGATCATGCACGGGCTGGCGGTGGCGCACTGATCGATATCGGTGTCTACCAGATCGATGCGTTGCTGTGGATCCTGGGGAACCCGAAGGTGACATCCGTGCTTTGCTCCACCAGGATGGGCATTGGCAGTCCGGCACCGGCCCCACTGGTGCAGGATGTTGAGGACCATGCGGTGGTCATGTTCACCTGTGAGGGTGGCAAGTCGGGCATCCTCGAGATCACGTGGTCGAGCAACATGAGCAATGTCAACCAGTTCCTTGTGTTCGGCACCAAGGCGGGCCTGAAGTTCAGCCCGCTGACGATGACGGCCCCGGGACCGTACAACCAGTTGCGTCCGGTCGAACAGAAGATCCTTGACGTGACTGATGAGGACACATCCGGGTTCGGCGACGTCAGCCAGCAGTTCGTGGATGCAATCCTGGCTGGCAAGGTGCCGCACACCCCGGCGCGACACGCCCTGGAAGTGACCCGCGTCATGGAAGCGGCGTACCAGTCGGCCAAGACGGGCCACGCGGTATCGCTCGCCTGACACTGAACGGTTCGTGACAGTGCACAACCTCATCGCCGA
>DDYL01000008.1:37281-53108 GCA_002347925.1 Chloroflexi bacterium UBA2235
GAGGCGGACCGGATCACGCCGCGTCGCTTGGATGGCGAAGGCGGTCGGTCTGTTTCCACGCCTCGGCGCGTGTGAGGAGTTCGGTCGCCTGGGCGAGGGTCGTTGGCGTGGCGCCACCAAGCATCTGTGCGAGTTCGTGTGCACGGCCCTGGAGGTCAAGCGGGGTTGCCTCGGTGGACGTTCGTCCCTCGGCGACATGCTTGGCGAGGAAGTAGTGGCCATCGCCATAGGCAGCGACCTGTGGCAAGTGTGTGATGCAGAAGACCTGATGGCGGGTGCCAAGTCCGGCAAGTTTCTCGCCGAGGACCTGTGCGTTGCGGCCTCCCACACCGGTATCGACCTCGTCGAAGATCAGGGTTGGGGTGTGATCGACCTGTGACAGGACCGCCTTGAGGGCGAGAAGGATCCGCGACAGTTCGCCGCCGGACGCGGTCCGGGCAACTGGCTTCGAGGGTTCGCCCGGGTTCGGTGCGAAGTGGAACGCAACGGTATCAATGCCACCATGATCGCATCGCATGCGTGTTTCGTCCGGGCCGACCGGGACACCGCTGTCATCGGGGGTACGTGACAATACCGTCTCGAAGGCTCCCTTCAGGGACAGTGCGCGGAGTTCGGTTCCAATTGCCCCTGCGAGCCGGACACCTGCACCATGCCGGGCAACGGACAGGGCATCCGCATCCCGGCCCAGTTCGGTCTCGAGGGAGGCAATTTCATTCTCCAGCGCCTGGCTCCGGGCGTCCCGGGTAACGAGGTCGGCGATCTCTGCTTCGGCGCGTTCGGAGTAGCCGAGGATCTCTTCAATCGTCGGTCCGTATTTTTTCTGGAGACTGGTAATCAGTTCGAGTCGCTGTTCGACCTCTGACTGGCGTTCGGGATTGAACTCGATCTGGTCGACATAGGTCCGGATCGTCTGCGTGACATCGTCGAGGAACGCTTCGGCTTCGGCGAGTGTCGTTGCGGTCGGCGCGAGGTCCGGGTCGATCCTGACGAGGGATTCGAGGTCACGCGAGGCACGGGCGGCAAGATCGGTAGCCCCGTTGCTTTCGGAATCTCCGGTCAGGCGTGCCAGGACCGCTTGGCCAAGTTCCATCAGGCGCCCGGCGCTTGCGAGGCGGGTGCGCTCACGGCTGAGGGCTTCGTCCTCTCCGGAGCGGAGTTCGGCGCGGGCGATCTCGTCAACCTGGTAGCCAAGCATGTCGAGGCGTCGTGCGACTTCGCGTTCGTCCTGTTGCAAGGCACGTCGTGTGGCACGAAGGTTGGTGAGGTCACGTACCTGCCGGGTCACGCTTGCCCGCTGGTCGAGGAGGCCCCCGTAGCGGTCAAGCAGGTCTCGCTGCGCCTCGGCACGCAGGAGTGAGAGGTGGTCATGCTGTCCGTGGATGTCAATCAGGGCGGCACCGACCTGGGCAAGGGTTCCGGCCGGAATGGTGCGCCCGTTCAAGCGGGCGATGCTACGACCATTGCGGCCAATCTCGCGGTGGAGGATGAGGTCGGTGGTGTGGACGTTCAGGATTGAGTCGACGCCGTCCCGTTGACCCTGGCCTGTTGCGGCTCCGTCGCTTGTGTCACTGACTTCTCCGAGGACGTCGGCCAAGCCAAGGTCTTCAAGGATGGCCCGGACGGCGGTGGACGTCTCGGCATCCAAATCGAAGATTGCCTCGACAATGGCCCGCTCGGTCCCGGCGCGCACGACGTCAGAGGATGCACGTCCCCCAAGGACGCACCCGATCGCATCGATGATGATCGACTTGCCGGCACCGGTTTCGCCCGTGAGGACGGTCAGGCCCGGTCCGAACCGCAACTGGGCGTATTCAAGCAACGCAAAGTTGCGGATCGTGAGTTCCTGCAACATGAACGGGTACCGTCCGCGCCAGTGTTCGAGGGGTGCGCGTAGAGTGTACGACCCGTCCCCACGTGAGGCCGCACGATTGGCCCACGCCACCGCTCCAACTTCCCGTCATCCCCTTTGCTCCGTTACGCGGTCCGCTGCCCCCAACTGGCGTTCCGAGGGGCGGTGGCTGGAAGCATCAGGGTTGTGTGGCGGGACGCCAGATGGGACGGTGAGAGAGGATTTGGACCCGGGAGGGGTGTGGCCCTCGGTCTGTAGCGGACCACACCATCGGGAGTGCGAAGATTTGATCAGGCGGTTGCGCGCCCGTTCCAGTCCGGTGACCCAGTGTCGTTGGTTGGTCGGCCCCGCAGGCGTACTCCGGATGGCCCGAGTTCACGCTGGAGGGTGTCGATGAGTTCCGGACAGGCGTCCACCCGTTGGGCGATCTCGATCACCGTGGTTGCTGCGGTCGGGGAAGCGAACCGCAAGACCACCGGCATGTCCCCGGGGTAGTTGCGCAGGAGCGTGTCCAACCGCTGAAGGGTGCGGACATCCCGGTCTTCACGCATCTGGCGCTGCATCGTGAGGTCGAGGATCTCGACGCCAACCGGTAGCGAAACCTCAGCGTCTCGGTCACGACGACCAGAGGCGTCGGGCGCGTGTGCCACTGGAACACTCGTTTGAGCGCGTCCGTCAGGTGCGGGAGGGGTCATGGGGATCTCCGGGGCTGACACGGCTGCTGATGGGGCGATTGCGGCATATGCGGTCGTGCTGGCCATTTCGGAGATGATGTGATCGGCTATTCCATTGTCTGGGCGCCTGACAGGTGCCTGCGGGGTTGGTGTGGGGCTGACGACGTCCATCCCGGCCCACGGGTCATCCACCCATGGATCGCCATCGTCCCCGTGGCTGCCGTTCTCATACGCTTCGCGATCGGGCGGGCCAGATCGGTCAGACGCGACAGGCACAGGTCCTGGCGCCGGCACTGCCGCCACGACTGCCACGGGAGGTGACGCGTCGGGGGGACTAGCCGCCCCATCCCCTCGCCCATGATCCATGGACGCTTCGCGTTCCGAGATGGTGGTCTCCGCAACAACCGGGGTTGGCACTTCGGTGGACCGGGCCTGGGCGGCCGTGGCGCGGGTTGCACCTGAACGTCCTGCCGCGCCGTCCCGTTGGGTTCGGTTTGCTGGGCGGCTGCGTGCTGTCGTCGGTGTCGGGACGGTTACGTCGTCGACGGCGGTGTCAGGATCGAACGCCTCGACGCTGTCACAGACAATCTGTGGGGTGTCATTGCGTGCGTCAATCTTCCCCTTGATGAGAACCACGGAGTCCTCGACAAGGAGTGTCCGGGACTGTTGATAGGTGCGTGGGAAGACGACCAGTTCGATGGTTCCCGAGAGGTCCTCGAGTTGCACGGCCGCCATCGTGTCACCCTTCTTGGTGGTGACCGGACGGACCGACGCGACGGAACCGGCGATGGTGACCACCTCACCAACCATTTCGGCACTGATCGATGCGATGGTGCAGGAACTGGCAGCGCGCAGGGCGGCGGCGCCTGACGTGAGGGGATGTTCGCTGAGATAGAGGCCCAGGACTTCCTTCTCCCAAGTCAGTTGCTGACGGCGTTCGGCTACCGAAAGACTGCGGACGACGACTGGTTGGTTGGTTGCTGCGACCGGGGCTGCCGGTTCGGCCTCGGCGAAGAGATCGAAGAGGGTTGTCTGGCCGCTGATGCGGGCCCGTCCGGCCTGTTGTCCGGCGCCGATTGCGGTGTCCAGACCGGAAAGGAGCGTTGCACGGTCACCGAACGCGTCGAGGGCACCGGCCTTGACGAGGCTTTCGAGGGACCGCTTGTTCCACTGGCGAAGGTCCAACCGACCGCACAGGTCGGCGAGGTCAATGAAAGGCCCGTTTTGTTCGCGTTCCTTGATCAGGCATTCAACGGCTGCATCGCCAACGAACTTCACACCTGAGAGGCCGAACCGGATGGTGTGGGCCGCCCGATCTGCCCCGGCATCGCCATGTGCCTCTTTTCCGGTAGTCTCGGCTTCCGGTAGTTCCAAGGTGAAACCGTGGGCACTGCGGTTGACGTTGGGGGCACCGATGATGACCCCGAGGCGCCGGCACTCGGCAATGGCTTCCGCGACCTTGTCGGCGGTTCCGGCGACTGAGGTCAGGACGGCGGCCATGTACGCGGCTGGGTAGTTCGCCTTGAGATAGGCAGTCTGGTAGGCCAGGATGGCGTATGCGGCGGCGTGGCCCTTTGGGAAGCCGTACCCGGCAAAGGGTGCGATGGTCTCCCAGAGGGCGGAGATCAGTTCGTCGTTGTACCCCTTCTCGCGGGCACGTGAACGGAACTTCTCCTGCTGTTCGGCCATCAGGGAGCCGATCTTCTTGCCCATCGCCTTGCGGAGGACGTCGGCTTCACCCCAAGTGAACCCGGCAATCTCGCGCACCATCATCAGGACTTGGTCCTGATAGACGCAGATGCCGTAGGTCTCCTCCATGATCGGCTTGAGGACCGGGTGGAGGAAGGTGACCGGTGTTTGGCCATTCTTGGCGGCGGTGAAGGCTGGGATGTTGTCCATCGGTCCCGGACGGTAGAGGGCCACGATGGCGATGAGGTCGCTGACCTTCGTCGGCTTCAGTCCACGGAGGCACCGCCGCATCCCGTCGCTTTCCAACTGGAAGACTGCGGTTGTCTCACCCTCCCCGAGCATCTCGAAGGCTGTCCGCGCCATCGGGTCGCTGTCGTCGGTCGGGATGGTGTCCAGATCCAGGTCGATGCCTTGGAAGGTCTTGAGGATGGTCAGGGTTCGGTCAACGATGGTCAGGTTGGCGAGTCCAAGGAAGTCCATCTTGAGCATGCCGGCCTGCTCGACGGCATTCATTGGCCACTGGGTCACGACATTGTCGTCGCCCTTGGTGCCGCGCTGCAGAGGTACGTGATCGACAAGCGGGTCACGCGAAATGACGATGCCGGCGGCGTGGGTCGATGCATTCCTGGCGACGCCCTCGACGCCCTCGGCTAGGTCGATGACTTCACGGACACGTGGATCCGCCTCGATCATTTCCCTGAGATCGGGGGACTCACGCGCCTCGGCAAGGGACGATCCGAAGGGGATGGCACGGGCGATCGGGTTGACCTCGGCGAAGGTGAGGCCGAGGGCGCGCCCCACATCGCGGACGGCGGCGCGGGCGGCCATGGTGCCGAACGTGATGATCTGGGCGACCCGGTCGCGGCCGTACTTTTCCTGGACGTAGCGGATGACTTCCTCACGGCGGTCGTCGGCGAAGTCCATGTCGATGTCCGGCATGCCGATTCGCTCATCGTGCAGGAACCGCTCGAACATGAGTTTGTAGGCGAGAGGGTCGATGTCACAGACGCCCAGGCCGTGGATGACAAGAGATCCCGCGACCGATCCGCGGGGCATGGCCAGGATGCCCCGTTCGCGGGCGAACCGCACGTAGTCGGCGACGATGAGGAAGTACAGGGGGTATCCGGTGCGATCAATGACCGAAAGTTCGTAGTCGAGGCGGGTCCGCTGTTCATCCGTGACACGCCCATATCGTCGCTGGATGCCCTCGAAACTGAGGGTTCGCAAATATGACGACGGTGTCTCTCCGGGCGGCACTTCAAAGTGGGGAAGGTTGACCCGCGAGAAGTCAAGGGTGAGGTCGACTTGGTCGGCGACGAAACGGGTGTTTGAAAGCGCATCCTCCAGTCCGGTGAACTGCCGAAGCATCTCGGCACCCGACTTCAGGTAGAACTCGCCGGTCTCGAGGGCCATCCGGTTCTTCTGGTCGACAGTCGCGCCGGTCTGGATGCACAGCAGGACGTCATGGGCCTTGTGATCAGCCGGGTGGACGTAGTGGGCATCGTTCGCGGCGACGACGCGGAGGTCCAGTCCCCGCGCGAGTTCGACAAGATTGCGGTTGAGCGCATCCTGGCCGGAGAGGTTCTGGTTCTGGACTTCGATCAGGTAGTGATCGCGACCGAACAGGTCGGCGTACCACGACGCACTACGTCGGGCGGCATCGGTCTGGCCATCGAGGAGAAGACGCGGAACCTCGCCCGACATGCACCCGGAGAGTGCGATCAGGCCATTGGCATGCCGCTCCAGAAGCGCGCGGTCAATCCGGGGCTTGTAATAGAACCCGTCAATGCTGGCAGCGGAGACCAATCGGAGAAGGTTCCGGTAGCCATCGAGGTCGCGTGCAAGTAGGGTCAGGTGGTAGGGACGGTCATCGACCTTCGGTTCGCGGTCGGTCATTGATCGGGGGGCGACATAGACCTCGCATCCGATGATCGGCTTGATGCCGGCCTTGCGTGCCGTGGTGTAGAAGTCCATCAGGCCATGCAGGTTGCCGTGGTCGGTGAGGGCGATGGCCGGTTGGCCAAGTGCCTTCGCGCGCGCCACGATGCTTGGAATGCGTCCGAGTCCATCCAGGAGCGAGAACTCGGAATGCACGTGAAGGTGCACGAAGTCCGGTCCACCAGCTTCGGGCAGGTCGGTAGTGGTCGTGACGCTGTCTGGACGAAGGGCCATGGATCGTTGACACTCCAGATGGTGCGTGCGGGGTTGCGTCCGGCACTGGTTTGATGGAAATGGGTGTGAGAACCTTGGTGAGGCCGCCGCACGGCGCCCAGCACTGGTTGGGTGTGAATGCTAGTGTGTCTGCTTGCGCGGCGGGCGGCAATGCATCGGTTTTGGCAGTCACATCGTAACGGGTTGGGGTCGGGCGGCGGGCGCGGTTCGGCTGTCGGGACCGTCCGGTCATGAGGCTGCAGGAGAAGGGCACGGCGGATGGACGGCACGTTCGGATTGATCGTCGCGGGCGTGGTGATGGCCGTTATGGTCTACGTGGTTCCGCGGTTCCTTGGCACCAACACGGTGAACTGCACGCGGTGCCGGGGGTCGGGCCAGGTGAACGAGCACTGGCCGGACCCGTCAAAGCCGGGAGGCTGGCACCATGTGGAAGGCGAGTGCCCCAAGTGCAAGGGCAAGGGCCGGACAAAGATCTGACCTGGCGGGCGTGATCTCGTACCCGCCCTCGCCGGCACATCCTTCACACATTGCAAATCCGGGTTCTGCGGGTGCGCTCAGACATTTCGCTTGGACCGGGCGGTTTGGATAGACTGAATGCCCGTGACAATCCCGCCGCGCCGGATCGGTCTGGTCCAGAGTCCCCATCGGCCTGAGGCAGCCTCACTGACTTCCGTTGCCGCGAGTGCCGCACGGGCGGCCGGGGCGTCGGTCTGGGAGGCGCCGTCCTGGGATGATCCATCGGTTGGGGCCCGCCTACCAGAGACGGACATCGTTCTCTGTTTCGGGGGTGACGGCACGCTGATCCGTGGTGCACGTGCCACGGCGGCCTTCGGGGTACCGATCGTCGGCGTCAACCTTGGCCGGGTCGGGTTCCTGGCCGAGTTCAGTCCGGATGAGATGCCGGCGGGTTGGGATGCTGTCCTCCGAGGCGAGTTCTGGATTGAGGAACGGGTCACCCTGCACGTTGAACACCGAAGGAACGGCGAACACGTGGGGACACATCTGGCGGTCAACGACGCAATCATCGGACGTGGACGCACCAACCGCATCGTCCGCCTTCACACTTGGGTCGACGGCCAGTACCTGACCAGTTTCGCGGCCGACGGGCTGCTGGTAGCGACGCCGACAGGCAGCACCGGATCGAACCTCGCGGCGGGTGGGCCGATCCTGCCTCCAGACATGCCGGCGTTGGTGATGGTCCCAATCCTGCCATTCGTCAGTTTCCGGAACCCGCTGATCTTTGGCACCACAAGCCAGATCGACGTGCAGGTAGTCCTTGGTCCGCCGGTCAGTGAACAGGAGGCGGTCCTGTCCATCGATGGCGGATACGCGGAACCGGTTGAGGACGGGGATCGCGTCTCATTCCGTGGCAACGACTTGCCAAGCCGATTCGCGCGGGTCCGGCCACGGAACTACTTCCATGCCTCCCTGGTTCCGAAGTTGCAACGCGGAACACTGCTGACCCCGTTGTCTCCGGACACCCCTTCACCGGGCGGGACACGGTAGGGCGGTCCCGGTCTGGGAACGCGCGGTTCTGGCATGGATCGGGGCACCCTCGCGTCGCGCGCGCGCGATGCCCTCCGCGGCACGCCTTCGGGTCTCGCTACGGCCGACCTGGCTGCGCGCCTGTTCGGGAATGCGTCGGTGCGTTTGCCGGCCCTTGTCTCGCAAGTCGGCGAGTTGCTCGCCCGGTTGCGCGACCGGGGCGAAGTCGTCCAGCTTGGCGATGACCTCTGGATCGCAGCGGATGAGGCGGTCGTTTCCCGGACTGACCTGCCGAGTGCAAGCGTCGACGGGCACGGCGTCCCGGATCTGACCGCGACCGTGCCGACCGTGAGTGGTGAACGGGATTTTGCCGTCCTGGCCGTCCTGGCTGCGGGAATGGTCCGTGGGATCGAGCGCATTCTCGAGGTTGCAGTCGTACGCGTAACGGACGGCAATCCGGTCCTGACGTGGTCGACGCTCGTGAACCCGGATCCGACCTCGTCGGGAATGGTGCGGTTGCCCCGGACGGTACTCGAACGTGCTGGTCTGGAACCGGATGCATTCGAGGATGCGATGCCAGTTGGGGCGGCGATGACTGAAGTCGCGTCACTGCTCGAGGGTGCGGTGGTGGTTGGGCACGGTGTCGGTGCGACCCTTGACATGCTCTCGCGGGTGGCGCGGTGGCACGGTGTTCCGACGCCATACCGGCGCGGGATGGAGTGGGTCGACACCGAGGCCCTCGCTCGGACGGTGCTGCCCGACCTGGTTCGTCCGTCCTTGGACCGCGTGGCACAGGCACTGGGGGTCCCGCCGGTCCGGCGTGACCGGGCATCCCTCCGGGCACCCCAAGTGGCCATGATCCATCGGGCGCTGCAGGCGCGGGTGGGTGGGAGCCAGGCCGACCTGCCGACGAGTGGCCTTCCCGGGGGTACCCAGGCACCGGTCATGCAGGCCGTTGGTCGGTTGCCGGATGCCCCTGGTGTCTACACCTTTCTCGATGGATCCGGTGCGCGCCTCTACATCGGCAAGGCATCTTCCCTGCGTTCAAGGGTGTCCCAACACTTTGCGGGTGCGGGCTCATCGGCACGAGGTGATTCCCTGCTGGCGCGTGTCGCAACCATCACGCATCAGGTGACAGAGACCGAACTGGATGCAGTGATCCTGGAACAGGCATCAATCGCGCAATGGCGTCCGCCGTACAACGTGCAGACGACAACGCATGCGGGGCCACCATATCTGGTGATTGATGGTGGGATATACCCCCGTATCCGGGGCACCCGTTCGCCGCTGGCCCATTCCATCGATCCCATGCAGCTTGCAGTTGGGGACGAAGGGTCTGACGCGATCGTATTCGGGCCATACCGAACCACGAGTGTCGCCCGACAAGTCGCGCGGGTCGTCACCAGGGTCTTTGGGGTTCGGCCATGCGCGCGTATCCTGCCTGCACGCCGGGCACTGATGCGGGTCCCCTGTCTCCTGCACGGTCAGGGAATCTGTCCGGCCCCATGCGCCCCAAACATCTCGCCTGAGGCCTATGCCACCATGGTCGGAATGGCGATCAGATGGCTTACCGACGGCCGTGAAGTCACCTTTGACGCAATCGACATGCGGCTGCGGACCCTCGGGCGCGAGTTTGCGACCGTCGACATGGAGGGTCTGGCCGGGTGGGAACGCGAGTGGCTGTTGGAGGTGCGTCGGCGGCTAGCGCGGGTGCGGACCGACGAACGGCCGGTGGCGGGAATTGCCCGTGGTGCGGATGTCTACATGGCGTGCCGGCTGCACTGGTCGGTTGGGCGTGGGTTTGTTGTGTGGCACGTCCGGGGTGGGCGCGTCCTGCATAGACGGGTGTGGTCACCGGATTCCGAGATTGTGTTCGGGNNGCCGGACTTCCGGAACTGCTGGTTCTTGACCCAGACACTGCCAGTGACCGGAGTGTCCTGGGAACGCTCCTGCGCAATTGGCTGCATCGGGTGGATCGCGAAACCGGGCCGTGGGCTTCGGTCGGTCTCGGTGACGACTCGGATTTCGAGGAGTTCGGTGGGATGACCACCTCAGATTGAATGGTGGTGTGGTGGGTCAGGCGACGAGCGGCATGCGTAGCGCATTCAGGAGACGGGAGTAGAAGCGCAAGTTGTGCAGGGTTGCGAGCCTCCATGCACTTGCGTCCTCGACTTTGAACAGGTGGCGCAAGTAGGCCCGCGAATAGCGGCTGCACGTGGGGCAATCGCACCCTTCATCGATCGGGCCGAAGTCGTTCGCGTGCTTCTGGTCGAGGATGTAGTGCGTGTCAAAGAAGTCGTCATCTGGTCGAGGCCGGTTGGCCGGAAATCCGGGACGGTAGCGGTAGAGGCGCCCATGCCGGGCATCGCGCGTGGGAAGGGTGCAGTCGAAGATCGTGTAGCCAAGGGCGTGCGCACGGACGACGTGATCGGGGCGCCCGATGCCCAACGCGTGCAGGGGTGTGCCCGGGGGAAGGGCCTCGGCGACAGCGGCGAGCATGTCGGTGCGCAAGGCGCCCTCAGGCGTGAGGGGCCATCCGCCATATCCGAAGCCATCGAAACCGATCTGGGCCAGGGCACGCGCACACTCGGCACGAAGACTTGCCGAACCACCTCCCTGCACGACGGCGAAGAGGAGTGGGCGCACCGGCGTCTCTTTTTCCTGATACGGCAAAGGTGCCGATCGTCGGGCGGCCCGCGGGATCACGAGGTTGTCGAAGGTTTCCTTGCAGCGGGCCGCCCACCGGATGGTCCGCTCAACGCTGAGGGCTTGTTCGCTATCGAGGTCACCGGCATCGGTGCAATCGTCCAGGCAGAAGAGGACGTCACTGCCAAGTTGCAACTGTGCCTGGATGCACCGGTCGGGTGACAGGACGACCTTTTCGCCGGTGGTCGGTTCCTTGAAGATGACTTCATGCGGACGAATCACGCCGGCCGAGGGGTTCTGGCGGATCAGTGAATAGACCTGGAACCCGCCCGAATCGCTGATGACGGGACCATCCCAACCCATGAACCGGTGGATGCCTCCGGCCAGTTTCACGAGGCGGGTACCCGGCGTGCGCATGAGGTGGAAGGTGTTCACGACGACCCCATCGATCCCGATGGTCCGCAGGTCGGTGCTGTCAATGGCGCGTACCGTGGCGCGGGTCGCGTCGGGGAGGAAGCATGGGAGAGACAGGTCGCCATGCCGGGTAGGAAGGACTGTCGGTGGCAGGACAGTCCCGGGGTGTTCGGCAGTATTCATTGGGACACCGGAGCAGGTGGCGCCTTGCGCGTGAGGAGATAGCCGAGTTCATCTGGCAGGCGCAGTTCGGCGACGTGCCACGGCAGACCGGCCACAAGGTTGTCAAATGCCTGCCGGTAGGTCGCCCGCATTCCCCGGTCATTTCCCCCCAGTGACTGGACCGGGTAGGTCACGATGACCCGGTTGGCGTTCAGGGTCTCGAGGATGCGGCGTGAGGTGCCGACGCGGACTTGTTCGAGGCAGGGCACGGCCTTGAGGAGGAGAACGACGTCGGCGGTCTCGGTGGTGTCCTGACCGCCGATATCCCGGACCGTCGCTGACCCTGCCTGTCCCCATGCCTCAAGGAATGCCTGCACGATTGAGACAAGACGGCTATCAGCGTCATAGGCGTCGTACCGGCACGTGCGAGGCAGTCCAAGCCACGGGATCATCAGGGGGTTGAGACCGCAGGCGAGGTCGAGGATACGCGCCGGTGTTTCAGCGTCAACTCGCTCGCCCGGATTGATTGGCCCATCGCTCCCGGAGGTGCCGTGAATTGCCTCGCGCAGGCGGGGGGTGATCAGGTCATGCACGGGTAACCGTTCGGCGGTCGAGGCATGCCCGTACATCAGGGAGATTGCCAGGGTTCGCAGGGCATCCTCGTCACCGGCAGCGCTACGCAGGGCGTCGGCAGCGTCACGCGGGGCGTGGAGGGCAGGCGTGTAGGCGTTTGCGATCTGGTGCAACTTCCGTTTGACGCGGGCCACCGCCTCGTTGTGGCGACGAACCTTCGGGGCTTCGATGGTGGTCACACGGGCGACCAGATCTGGTGACAGGTGCCGGAAATGGCGGGCCGCGAGCACCTCGGTAACTACCCGGTCGTGAGCATCGTTCCGGACCACCGGAATCGAGGGAGCGTCTTCGACGGGGACGGTTTCACCAGTTCTGGACCGCGAACCAGTCGGCCGCAACGGCGTACCGGGCGGGGTGGGTGGGTCGCCGGCAGTGCGCGCAGGAATGCCAGCGGATCGCCGGACCGGTCGACGCATGCCACGGCGGATGGGGATCACACGGAACCGGCCGGTTTGGCGGGGGGTGCCATTTCGAACCAGGAACCGAGGCGGCGGTACTTCTCGTACCGGTCTGACACCAGACGTTCTGTGGGGATGGTCTCGAGGCGGGAGATCTCTCCGGCCACGGTCGAGCGTAGCGTGGCAATCATCGCTGACGGGTCGGCGTGTGCACCACCGACCGGTTCGGAGATGATGCGGTCGATGAGGTTGAGGCGGAGGAGATCCGGGGCGGTCAACTTGAGCGCATCGGCAGCTTGGGGTGCGAACTTCGCATCCTTCCACACGATACTCGCCGCCGCCTCGGGTGACGCGACCGAGAAGATGGAGTGTTCCAGCATCAGGAACCGGTCGCCGACGCCGATGGCCAGCGCGCCGCCACTGTTGCCTTCGCCGATCACGACACACACCACCGGGACCCGCAGGGTAGCGAGGGTGGCGAGGTTGGCAGCCAGTGCCCAGCCTTGGCCACGTTCCTCGTCCCCGAGACCAGGTGATGCGCCCGGGGTATCCATGAGGGTCACGACGGGCATGCCGAACTTCTCAGCCAACTCAAAGAGGCGGTGAGCCTTCCTGTACCCCTCAGGATGCGGTGACCCGAAGTTGCGTTCGACACGTTCCCGGGTTTCACGACCGCGGTGCTGTCCCACAAGCATGACTGGACGGCCGTCGATGCGCGCCGGTCCGCCCACAATGGCGCGGTCGTCACCGAAGACACGATCACCATGGAACTCCACGAAGTCCGTGCACATTCCGATAGCGTAATCCATGGTCTGGGGCCGGAGTGGATGGCGTGCGACCTGCACGGTCTGCCAAGGCGACAGGG
Organism: Chloroflexi bacterium UBA2235; assembly: GCA_002347925.1. Classification (GTDB taxonomy): domain Bacteria; phylum Chloroflexota; class UBA11872; order UBA12225; family UBA12225; genus UBA12225. Next base: position 50,269 of record DDYL01000008.1, read on the forward strand.
CGCGGTAGATGGCCTGGGTGCGGTTCGCGAAGTCGCGTCGAAGGTCGATCCGTTGCGCGTCGAGTTCTGGTGTGGGATTGGCTGCGTACTGCTTCTCGATGGCGTCGAGTTTCGTGCGGATCTCGGCGGCTGGGCGTTCGAAGTCGAGGACGACGCTCATTGCACACCAGCCGTCGCGACGACGCGGGGTTCGCCGTGTGGCGTCGAGGCGGACGCGGTCGGATCCTGTGCCGGCTGGGTGGCATGCGAAAAGAGGCGGATCAGGCGGGCGATGATTGCCTTCTGGTCGCGCCGTGCAACGACTTGGTCAACCATGCCGTGTCGCAACTGGAACTCGGCCGTCTGGGCACCCGGCGGAAGCTTCTCGCCAGTGGTCTGCTCGATGATGCGGGGACCGGCAAAGCCGATGACGGCACCGGGTTCGGCGATGATGCAGTCTCCGAGTGTTGCGAAACTGGCAGTCACCCCCCCGAGGGTCGGGTCGGTGAGGATAGAGATGAATGGAAGCCGGGCGGCACCAAGGGCCTGAACAGCGGCGGCGGTCTTGGCCATCTGGATCAGGGCCACGACACCTTCCTGCTGTCTGGCGCCTCCCGACGCGGAGACGACGATGACGGCCCTGCGTTCAGCGATGCCGAGTTCGAATGCCCGAGCGATCTTCTCGCCGACGACGGAACCCAAGGTGCCGGCGAAATAGCCCATGTCGAGGATTGCCAAGGAGACCGGTAGGCCGTCCAGGGTGCCCCGCCCGTAGGCGGCCGCCTCTGACTGCCCGGAATCGAGGGATTCCGTAGCGAGTTTCTCGGCGTAGCTTGGGCGCCCGGCCGGCGCGAAGCCAAGGGGATCGGTTGGGCGAAGGTCTGGGTCGAGTTCCTGCCAGGAATTGGCGTCAAGCAGAAGCGCGACCCGATCACTGATGGTCAAGCGGGCGTGGAAGCCGCACTTGGGGCAGACCTTGGAGGCTTCGGCCCATTCGCGGGCATATAGCATCTCGCGGCAGCGCCCGCACCGCACCCAGAGATCGGGTACCGCCTCCTGACCCGCATCACCAGCCACCTTCGGCAAGGCACGGCGGAAGAGGTTCCTCATGAGGCGCCTCCAGTATACGGGACGTGATTCCGGCATCTTGACCGGTTCCAGGTGGCGGAACCAGACTGAGATGTGGGCGGGCCAAGCCCGTCCAGACAGGCGACCGCTACCCCTGTCGGGTGACGACGTGGCAAATGAGCGGAATGTGGTAGCGTCGTGTTCATGGCTTCCCGGAAAGAGACGTTTCCCCTCTACAGCCTTGGATCCCGAACGGCCCACCTCGACCGGTTGCGTCGGGAGGCGTTCGACGTGATCGTTATCGGCGGCGGGATCACTGGTGCAGGCGTGGCGTGGGACGCGGCGACGCGTGGGCTGCGGGTGGCATTGGTTGAACAGGGGGACTTCGCTGGCGGTACCAGTTCGCGTTCAACCAAGTTGTTGCACGGCGGATTGCGGTACCTCCAACAGGCAGACATCGGGCTTGTCCGTGAAGCCTTGCAGGAACGCGGCGTGATGCAGCGTCTGGCGCCCCACCTGGTGGAACTCTATCCATTCCTCTTTCCGATTTATGGTGGCTTGGCGGAACGCGCGAAGCTGGCGGCTGGCCTGACCCTCTACGACGCGCTTGCGCTTGGGTCGGGTGCCCCTCGGCACAGTTGGCTTGGCGCAGATGCCACGCGGCGCCTGGCGCCTGGCCTGACCATGAATGGCCTTGACGGTGCTTTCGTGTACCGGGATGCGCAGACCGACGATGCCAGGATGGTTGTCGAGGTTCTCCGCGGTGCGGTCGCGCACGGTGCGGTCGTTGTCAACCGGGTCGCGATGCGTGAGGTCACCCGCCATCACGGCACCGTCACGGGGGCGATGGTCGAGGACACCGTCACGGGCGAGACCACTTCCGTTGATGCGCCGGTGGTGGTTGCGGCTACCGGAGTCTGGCTTGAACGTCTGGTGCGCCCGCGAACCGGCCAGCCCCGCGTCCGTCCAGCCAAGGGGGTACACCTCTTCGTGCCACTGGACGGCTTTCCGGCGGATGCGGCTGTCTACGCGTCGACGACCCGCGACCGGCGCCTCTTCTTCATTGTCCCGTGGCTTGGCGTTGCAATGTTGGGAACGACCGACACTCCATATGACGGTGACCTGGCGTCGCCAGAAACCCAGGCTTCCGAGGTGGAGTACCTCCTTGAGGCCACTAGCCGCGCGTTCCCGTCGGTCGCGCTGAAGTCGTCGGACATCCTGTCCACGCAGGCCGGGTTGCGACCACTGGTTTCGACCGAGACCGGCGACGACCGCGCCACGCGGACCCTCTCGCGGGAGGATCGGGTGTGGGAAGCCGAACCGGGGGTCGTTGCGATCGCTGGTGGCAAGTTGACGACGTTCCGGCACATGGCCCAACGTGTTGTCGACTTGGTGGCCACGCGTCTGGTGGGGCCGAAGGCGACGGGTCCGGCGGTGACGCGCCAGCGCCCGCTGGCCGGCTTTGCGCGGCCGATGTCGGGTGTGGAGTACACGGCGTGGCGTGAGGGTGCGCTTGCCGGTGTCGAGGCAGGAAGGGCACGCACGATCCGGTCGATGCTGGTGACCCGGTACGGGGCTCACTTCCGCGCAATCGAGTCGTTGATCGATGGGGATCCCTCGATGGGCGGACCACTCTCGCCGAATGACCCGGCGGTGCAGTCGTGCCGCGCTGAGGCATTGTTCGCGATCCGGCACGAACAGGCGGTTTCGATCTCGGATGTGCTGGCCAGGCGCTTGCGGGTTTCGTTGCTGACGCATGACCAGGGCCGGGCAGCGGCGTGCGATGTGGCATC
>DDYL01000008.1:53140-55189 GCA_002347925.1 Chloroflexi bacterium UBA2235
GGTTCGCCTCGCACACCGATTGACAAGACCCCGGGATGGGTCGCACCGGTGATGGGTGCGGGTGCATTGACCTCGGCGGCTGTCGATTAGCGTCCTCGGTACGGAGATGCGGGCCTGAGCGAAGCGCATTCAAGTAAGGTGGCTGTGGGGTGGGGAGTGGACCCGCGGACCGGGAATGATGCGGAGTGATGGCGGACAGAGCGACGCACTGACATCGACGGCTGTCGGGTAACAGGGAGGGGATCATGCAGTCATCCGGCCGCTACGTGGCGGCGATCGATCAGGGTACGACGAGCACCCGGTGCATCATCTTTGATCATGGTGGCCGGATCATCTCGTCGGCGCAAGAGGAGCACCATCAGTTCTTTCCGCAACCGGGTTGGGTTGAGCACGACGCGAATGAGATCTGCGCGCGCACCGTGCAAGTCGTGGCTGGTGCCCTGGCATCCGGTGGCCTGACGACCGGTGACATCGCGGCCGTCGGTGTGACGAACCAGCGTGAGACGACGGTTTTGTGGGACCGCGCGACTGGCGAACCGGTCGCCCCGGCGATTGTGTGGCAGGACATGCGAACCGCGGGCATCTGCGACGAACTTGCCCGTGATGGTGGGCAGGACCGCTTTCGCGACCGCACGGGATTGCCATTGGCGACCTACTTCTCCGGGCCAAAGTTGCGATGGCTTCTGGATACCGTTCCGGGTGCGCGGGCGCGTGCCGAGGCTGGGGAGCTCCTTGCGGGCACGATTGACTCGTGGCTGATCTGGAACCTGACCGGGGGCATCGACGGGGGAGTGCACGTCACCGACGTCACCAACGCGAGCCGGACGCTGCTGATGAACCTCGCCACGCTAGACTGGGATGCTGGCTTGCTGGATGCGATTGGCGTACCTCGTGCCTGCCTGCCACATATCCGCCCATCAAGTGCCATCTATGGAACGGCACGAGGGGTCCTCCAGGGGGTGCCTGTGGCTGGGGCACTCGGCGACCAGCACGCGGCCCTCATGGGTCAGGCCTGCTTTGCCCCCGGCGAGGCGAAGAACACGTACGGCACCGGATGCTTCCTCCTGATGAACACCGGCACGGTTCCAGTGCCGTCGTCACACGGTCTCCTGACCACGCTCGGGTACAAGCTGGGGGACGCGCCGGCGGTCTACGCGCTTGAGGGATCGATCGCGATTGCCGGTGCTCTCGTGCAGTGGTTGCGCGACAACCTTGGCCTGATCGAGCGCGCATCGGATATCGAGGCGCTGGCGGCGAGCGTTGAGGACAACGGGGGCGCGTATATCGTCCCGGCATTCTCCGGACTGTTCGCGCCGTACTGGCGAAGCGATGCACGTGGGGTGATTGCCGGCCTGACGCGCTATGTGACGAAAGGGCACCTGGCGCGGGCGACCCTTGAGGCAACTGCCTACCAGACCCGTGAGGTGATTGACGCAATGCACGCGGACAGTGGCGTGCCCCTGACGTCACTTCGGGTCGACGGAGGCATGGTGGCAAATGCCCTCCTGATGCGGTTCCAGTCCGACATCCTTGGCGTACCGGTCATCCGTCCGAAGGTTACCGAGACCACCGCGCTGGGCGCGGCCTACGCCGCCGGTCTCGCAACTGGTTACTGGCGCGACCTTGACGAATTGCGGGCAAACTGGGGACAGGATGCAATCTGGTACCCGTCGATGGAGGAACCACGACGGGCGTCGCTGTTTGCTTCGTGGAAGAAGGCGGTCACCCGGTCGTTCGACTGGGAGGCGTGATGGCGGGGCGGGAGCAGTCCGCGCGACTGCATGCTGACGAGATCGTGTCGGACGTGGCTTTGGTCCGGCACCTTCTCATGGACCGTTTCCCCGACTTGGCTTCACTGCCGATCCGCCGCTTTGCATCAAGTGGAACCGACAACGCCATCTACCGCCTTGGCGATGATCTGGCCGTTCGGCTGCCCCTTCGACCTGGAGCTACTGCGCAACTTTCGAGTGATGCACGGTGGTTGCCGGTACTTGCACCACACCTTCCGCTGGCGATACCCGAGGTAGTCGCCATGGGTGACCCGGTGGA
>DDYL01000008.1:55245-57448 GCA_002347925.1 Chloroflexi bacterium UBA2235
TTGCACGATGCGGCGGTTCTGGCGTCGTTCCTGCGGGCACTCCAGGCGATCGACCCCACAGGAGGCACCGCACCGGGGCCACACAATTCCGGAAGGGGGTTGCCTTTGGCCGGGCGCGACGCACGAACCCGGGCATGCATCGGGGAGATGCACGGGATGATCAGTACCGATGCGGTCACCGCGTCGTGGGAGGCCTCCCTTGAGGTGCCGGCATGGTCCGGTCCGCCCCGCTGGGTGCATGGGGACATTCATCAGGGCAACCTGTTGATGGCGCGTGGTGGATCTCGGGTTGCGCCACCACGCCCTATGCGAAAGAGTCCGCGTGAGGGGGCGGCGTTGTCCGCGGTGATCGACTTCGGGTGTCTTGGGGTTGGTGATCCGGCGGTTGACCTGATGGTGGCGTGGGTGTTGTTCGATCGACCGTCCCGGAAGGTATTTCGGGCGTGCCTTCAACCGGATGAGGCCACGTGGATCCGCGGACGTGGATGGGCTCTCTCGTGGGCACTGATCTACGTGCCGTACTACCGGCTGACCAACCCGGCCGGCGTGGAGGTGGCCATGCGGACGATCTCTGAGGTCCTGGCGGACGATCAGTAAGGCCACCGATGCTTGAAGGGTTGCCCGCGGACCAATGACCAATGCGACGTGTCAGCGAGGCTGAAGCATCGGCAGCGACTTGAGACCGATGCGACGCTTGGCGATGACTGGCGAGATGTTCGTGGTGGCCGTGCCGGCATTTGACGAGAGCGCCGGCAGGGTGACGTTTGCCTGTGTGCCGAAGAGATCGTACGGGCCGGATCGGGACACGTTGACCGGCACGATCTCCCCTCGTGTGGCGATGCCATCGAAGACGGTGAAGCCGTCAACTTCCGGGGCATCGCGGTAGGTACGGCCGATGAGACGGGCACCAGTGCCACCGATGCCGGCATCCCCCTCGGCGGTCCCCTCGACGAGGACGTCAACGGTGCGACCGACCAGGCGTGCCGTCCGTGTGGCAGAGATGCCCTGCTGGTGGGCCATGGCCGCACGTTGGCGACGGCGCTTGACCTTGTCGGTCACCTGGCCTCCCAGTGTCGCGGCCGGAGTGCCGTCCTCGGCGAAGTAGGTGAAGATGCCAACGTGATCAAACCGCGCTTCATCCATGAATGCCAGGATGGAGGCGAAGTGGGCGTCGGTCTCTCCGGGGAACCCCACAATGAAGGTCGTGCGCAGGGCGAGGTCAGGCATCAGTTCGCGCGCTCGGTTGAGGACTTCAGCAACATGACGCATGTCGCGAGGCCGGTTCATTGCCCGGAGGATCTCAGGATCAGCATGCTGCAACGGCATATCCAGGTACTTTACGACCTGGTCCAATCGCGCCATCGTCTGGAGGAGATCCTCATTCACCCACCCCGGATAGCAGTAGTGCACCCGAAGCCAAGGCAGGTCCGGGACACCCGCGCAGATCGCTTCCAGAAGGCGGGCGAGTGGTGATCCGCTGCGCATCGAACCCGGTTCACGCGCCAGATCGAGGCCGTACGCCGTCGTGTTCTGCGAGACAAGGATGACTTCCTTGGCACCGCCATCAACGAGTTGGCGGACTTCGGCGACGATGTCATCAACCGCCTTGCTGCGCTGCAAACCCTTGAATGAGGGGATCGCGCAGAAGGTGCAGGTCATGTTGCACCCTTCGGCGATCTTTACGTATGCCGTCGGGCCCGAAGCCTGCCGGGTGAACATCGGGTCGGTGACCGGTTCGGCACCATGCCAACACGGACGGACGCCACGTTCGACCTCGGCGAGAAGGCGATCGATCTCAAACCATTGACGTGTGCCCAGGATGCCATCGAGTTCGGGTATGTCGTTCTCAAGGGCATCGCCAAACCGTTCGGCCAGGCAACCCGCTGCCACCACCTTCTGCCCAGTCCGCCGGGTATTGAGGTAATGGAAGATGCGATCGATCGATTCCTCCTGTGCCGGTTGGATGAAGGAACACGTGTTGACGATCACCACATCAGCATCAGCCGCGTCGTCGGTTGCCGAGTAGCCGGTCTGCCGGAGACGCTCGGCCATGCCCTCGCCCTCGACGGCGTTCTTTGGGCAGCCCAGGTTCTCGATGAAGAACGTTCGTGTGGTGGCAGTCATGATTGTTCCGGACAGGGTTTCGTGCATGGAGTGTCACACATCGGTCCGGCCGCACCCCATTTCACGGTGCTGCTGCCAT
>DDYL01000008.1:57487-63374 GCA_002347925.1 Chloroflexi bacterium UBA2235
GGTTCGTTGAAGTCCAGATTGAGGTCGACGACCTGTCCTGTTACACCCAGGGTCCCGCGGTCCTCGCCAAAGGCGACGAGGCTGACCGCGCCTCCGTTTCCGACCCGCACGGAAAAGGTCGTTCCCTCGAAGGTCCGCGTCTGGCCCCCGGGGACGGTTTCCTCGAACTTCAGTTTCCCCCCGTCGACCTCCACTTTCGTCCAACTGTCATCGGAGTACGTCAGCTTGATTGATCTGGTTCGTGGTCCCGATGGGGGGCGAGGGGTCGGTTCGGGGATTGCCGTCGGAGGCACGGGAGTCGGCGGGATGGCGGTCTCAGTTGCCGGGATTGGCGAGGGCGCCGGGGCTGCGGGTCCCGGCGTCGACGGTGTCGTGTTGGAAGCGATCGGAGTGAATGGAGCGACGGTCCGCGCGATGATCGGGGTGGACGGCACCGGGCTCGTCCCTGGCCCGGGCGTCCCTGTTGACGTCGTGCCTGGCAAGAAGGTTGCCTGTGCCAACGCGCGCGCCGACGCCACATCGGGTTCGGTACTGAGTGGACGCAGGACGAAATACCAGGCACTGATCGCGATGGCGATGCCGATCAGGAAGAGCGCCACCCCGAGGGCAGTACGCGAGACCTGGACCGAGACCCGGGCACCGAACATTGATGCAAAGCGGTCTCGTCGCTTTTGCTGACTTGTGTAGAGACGGACCACGTCATCCGGAGGCACGCCAAGAAAAATCGCGTAGCTCCGATGCAGGCTGATTGCGTACCTGCCCGGCGGGAGGACCCCGGCTGTCTCATCCTCGATGGCCGCAAGGTATTCGGAACGGATTCGTGTTGCGACCGCCACGTCGGTAAGAGCGAGGCGCCGGAGCAGCCGGGCGCGCCTCAGAATGGAACCTGCGGTTTCGTTTCGCCTCTGGCTGAGGGCGTTGATTGTTGCTTCGTGATCGGTAGGAGGCAATGGCATTCGCGAGGGGATGGGTGTGAGGCGGGCCGTCTCGGATCGGGGTAACTGGCGCACGGTCAACAGCGGGTCGGAGTTGTCCCTTGCGGCCACCGGCATGACGGGTGGAAGGATTGTGAAAGTGCCTGGTCCGGCAGTCGACCGAGACGATTCCTGTTGTGCCGGTGACGCGGCGACCGGCAATGGTCCGGTGACCGTTGGGGGCGCATGCTGATCAGGCAATGCAGTAGCCGGCCCATCAGCGCTGGTTGCAGTGGCCTTGCCATCATGAGTGGGTTCGGCGGCGCTGGGCAAGTCTGGTTTCTCGAACGCATCGGGTGGCGTCGTCACGGCACATCAGGAGTGTAGCCCAGTGAACGGCGCGAAGGTCTGAAACGCATGATCGGTCGGTGACGAAGCGCCTGTGGGGTGACCGGATGGCGCACGCCGCTACGGGGATACCTGGATGCCGGCGGCCCCTGCGGTCACATTGCGGTCCAGGCGGATATCTGCCTGCCGGATCGGTTCCACGCGCACACCGGCTTCACGGGCCGCGTCACTTGAGCCGATCGTGACGTTGAACTGGTTCAGGATGGCAGGCAGTTGTGCCACCATGACTTGTTCCACCTCGCGCATCAGAACGCGAGGGTTTTGAGCGAGCGCGGGGTCGCGAGATGCGCGTTGGACCAGATCGCGGTTCTGCACCTCAATGCGCCCCTGGAGTTCGCTGGAGATTGCGCGTCCGAGACGGACTGGGCCGGACCCTCCAGTGTCGTAGCGTGCCCATTGGGCCAGGTCAACGATCCGGAACCGCACCCGGATCTGGATGACGGTGAACGAGTCCGGTCCGGTTTGCGTGACGATGGCACGTACCGCGGTGAACTGTTCGCCCAGGGCGACAGCGCGTCTGTCGGCGAACGGGGGTGGCCAGGTGTTCTGGATGCCGGGTTCACGGATGACAGTCCGAGCGCCGCTGTCAAGGCCGAGCAACGCGGCTTCAAGGCCCATGGACTCGAGTCCCCGCGCGAGGCGTGCTTCCGGCGGTTCGATGATCACCGCGGTGTCTGGGGCCACCACAAACAGGCCGGTGACGAAGGTGGTCACCACGATGGCTAAAGCGGCTGCGGAGGCTCCCGCAAGTGGCATGAAGAGTGATGATCTGACGCTTCCGGAGACGCTGAAGGGCGCAAGCGCGGACTGGATGGTCCCGAAGGTCCGACGCAAGAGGGTTCTGACACGGGAGTCGGCGAGCATTCCGCCGGACTGTTCGGTCCGTACCCCTTGGATGTCCGCAACGCTGAGGATCACGTATAGCTCGTGATAGGCGTCAGCAACAGGTGCCAATCCGTGCCTCGACGCCCCTCGACTGATCGTGAGGGCGAGGGCCGCGGCCCGTGAACATGCTTCAAGCGGGCTTTCCGGCAGACGTGAGACGAGATTGTCGAGTTCGGTCAGCGATGGCAGGTATTCACGGCCGAAGGCATCGACATCCTCGTTTCCCTCGTCAAGCACTTGCGACCGACGCACCCGCGCACTGCCGATTGCGCGCGCGACTGCACCGGCATCACGGGCCCTTGAGGCGTGGCCCCAAGCGTGACGCCATGCCAGGATTGCGGGGATCAGACCGATCGTTACGGTGAACGCGGCGCCGCCGGTTGCCGTAAGGGCGGTCAGCAGGTCCGTGAGCGAATCGAACCAGGCGACCAGGAGTGTGGCGACAACCCCGACTCCGGTCCACCACCACGCCAGTCCGTGGGCACGTCGGGACTCGCCGTGAATCGTGGTGGCGACGCGTGCCAGGTGTGCGGCGACATCCGGTTGCGCGGTGGGACCGATTGACTGGATTGCGTGAACGATCTCGACCCCACGACGGTGACGCAGGAGGGTCCTGGCGGCGTCACGCCAGGCGTCATGGGTGAAGACATGCGCCGGTTCGTTCCGAACGGGATGGCGAAGGCGGACAGAGGCCAGTCGCACCGTTGCGGTCGCAGGTGGTGTCATCGATCTCGATCCAGTCATTTCCGGGATGGACGAAACGGTCACGTAACCCCGGAGGTTCGCCTTTACTCTAGCGTGTGGCGGTACGTGGCGCGTTCCCGGTCAGTTCGGGACGATCAGGGCACCGGAGTCAGGCATGCGGTTGTCGACGATGGTGCCAAGGACATTGCCGGACAGGTCGTTCGCTTCCAGGACCGGTGAAGCCAGTACGGAGACACTGATGCCGAAGAGGGAGTTTGCCGCGCAGATGTTCCCGCGGGCACTGCCGGCCCCGAATTCGGTGTAGGAGAGGCCGGTGCCATTCGCTTCGCACCGGTTGGACTCGAGTTCGGGACACGCGCCCTCCCCAATCCAGATGCCGGCAATGGCCCCGCCCGTGCAACTGTTCCCGACGGCGATGCCACCGGATGCCCGTCGGTACACGATGCCCGCCGTGCGGTTGCCCCGACACTGGTTGCTCTCGAGTGTTGGGGTGGCCGCATCACCGACCCAGATCCCGGCAGACCCATTGTCCGAACAGTCGTTGGCACGCGCGAGACCAGTAGCGAGAAGCCGGTAAGCGATGCCAGTATGGGTGTTCGCGCGGCACGTGTTCGCGTCCAGGACAGGCCGGGCACGGTCCAGGACGAGGATCCCGATGGCGGAACCAATGCACCGTGAACGGGTCAGTGCCCCGGCGCTCTGGCCGGAAAAGACGACCCCCGCGGTTCCGCCTTCGGTCTGGATGTCCACGATGGTTGGGGCGCACGCATCACGCACGCAGATGCCACCGGCTTCGTTGCCGTCGAACTGGCAACTCGTGATCGTCGCCCACACTGCGCCACCGACCACCAAGCCATATCCGGGCTCCGGCGAGGTGTCGTCAGGTGTATCTGGCGTTGAGGTGTTCCGGCGTCCTCGCGCACCGGTCACGCGCACGCGCTCCATGATCAATGCACCATCGGTCGCTTCGATGACGTTGCCGGGCGCGTCATTGACCACCGCGATTGTGAGATCACGCAGGGCCAGGGCGGCACTCTCAGCGAGGCGGAGGACCGGGCCCGGCCCGGTGGATTCCAGACGGGTCCGTGTACTGCCCGCACCGATCAGGAAGGCGTGCCGACGGAAATTGATGGTGGCGGGGATGCGGTATACGCCCGCGCCGAGTTCGATCGTCGCACCTGGTGGTGCCTCGGCGAGGACCTCAAGAAATGTTGCCGGCGACGCCGACCACTCACCGGTCAGGGGATGTTCCTCGAACTGACCACCGGCGTCATCGCCTGGGTGGGTGTCTGGCAGTTCGCCGCTCGATGGCGGGGGTGTGGCGGGGGGCATTGAGGGGAATGGTACGGCGTACGGGGAGGGCATGTCAGACGTGCCCCCGATGGCTGCTTCACCGTATGAAAGAGTCACCCGTTGGGGATATGCCGTGTCGGGCCAATCCGGCATATCCCCAAGGGGTTGGAGTGCTCCATTGCGGTGGGTCCGGAAAGTTGGCCGGGCTTGTCACCGCGTTGGCTGATCAATGATCGGCGACGTGATCCTCGGGATGTCCGTGGTCCTCGTCTTCAGGATCGGCATGCTCTTCCTCGACGGCTGCGATCTCGGCATGGCGAATGCCTTCGATTTGATGACCGTACGCCAGATGGGCATGATGGGCGGCGCCGACATGATCGTCATGCGCATCGGCCTCGGCGGCCTTCAGGTGTTCGTGGGCGGCGACGGTGAAGTGGTGGGCTGCCTTGCGGTGGTGATCGGCGGCGTCGTGGTCCAGTTCGTGTTCACGCTTGGTGACCATGGTCATTCTCCCGGAAGTTCAATCTACAGGGGTTCCGCTGTCATCAATGCAGGCGGTCAACACGATCCCCGTGTACCCGGCCCGCGGGTCCTTGGCAAACGATTGACAACTTGCACATCCTGACGTGGAATGCCCCACGAGAACATTTGGACGATACACCAACTGCAAGCCTGATGCCCAATCAACCCAAATGGGCAACGTGACCGGCAGGGTCCACAGGTGAACCGGCAACTGCTGGCGTTCAAGAAAACAGAAACCCCCGGGCTCCGGTTCTGGCGGGTCGTGCCAGAAAGGCGCCTCGGGGGTTCGGGTTGGTTCAGAACACGGGGGTCAGCTGACCTGTCCGTGAACCGACATGGTCTCAGTGATCGGCGACGTGATCCTCGGCGTGTCCGTGGTCCTCGTCATCGGGATCCGAGTGCTCTTCCTTGACGGCTGCAATCTCGGCGTGACGCACGCCTTCGATCTGATGGCCGTAAGCCAGGTGCGCATGGTGAGCGGCGGTCACGTGGTCGTCGTGCTCATCGGCGGCAGCAGCCTTGGTGTGCTCATGGGCTGCGGCTTCGAAGTGATGAGCGGCCTTGCGGTGGTGGTCGGCGGCCTGCAGGTCGAGCTCGTGCTCTTTCTTGGTAACCATCGGTTGACTCCTGAATGATGTTTGTGACTGTGCGCGCAACAGGCTCTCCTGGCCCGCAAGTAGTCTGTTCTGGACTGAGTGATTGGTGGCGACCCACCTCCATGCACTCGGTTTCCGTCACAACCACGCGGCGAGCGTCTTGGAGACCCGCTGGATATAAAAATAGCATGCGCATCGTAACAAGGGCATGAACAGACGCGATTGGGTTTCGCATGCGGGATGGCGTCACACACGGTGTTCTTTCCCGAGGGAACACGCGTCATGCGCCGAGAGGCTCAGGTCCCCGGACCATGTGGTGATACGCACATCGTTGCACCGGTGGGGACTGGTGAACGGGCGTTCACCAATCCCTCCCGGTGGTGCCAGTCAGCTCCAGGTAGTGCAACCGGAGGACCGACTGCGGAAGCCAGGTGACTTGGGCGAGTGCCCCCACTGATGAATATCCATGGGTAGCGTGACTGGCAGAAGTTAGGGTGGACAGGGAACCACTATCGACCAGAAAAACAGAAACCCCCGGGCTCCAGAACTGGCGGGTCGTGCCAG
>DDYL01000009.1:0-5371 GCA_002347925.1 Chloroflexi bacterium UBA2235
CACCGTTTATTCCAAACAGTTCCACGTCCGCCAAGGATTGGATATGGAACAGCGTTGGGGCGGGGTCGGCGGTCTCCCACTTCACGAGGTAGATCGGGTCACCCATCTTGAGAAGGCCTGACGACAGCCAGGGGTCTCCTCTCCGCAACTGACGAAGGTCACCAAGCTCGACGTCGCGGCGGGAACCCCAGTCCACGTATCTCGTCGCGAGTGCGCGGGTGTCACCGGCCCAATGCAGGACACCAACGTCATCGGCAACCCAGATGTGAGGAGTGTTGCGCAAAGCCACCACTGCCCCGCGACCGAGTGTCGACTGGGCGTCGGAAATCGCTCCCGACCCGACGATCACTCCAAGAATGACCCCGAGCACCATCAGCACGCGCATGAATCTCATCCTAGCTCCTCTCATGTTCCCCAAGCGCACACGCCGCGCAATCGCCGGGCACATGACCGGCTCCGACAGTTCAAACGGCGTTCCCGGCTGTTTGTTCCCGCGCGCCAAAACCCGACCTCCGGGGCAACGGTTGTCCGCTGACCGATGAGGGATCATTTACAGGAAGAATGCGCTTGATGAGGGTCCCCGTCACAGGTATGCTGCGATCAAGAAAATGACTACGACGCCCCCATCACATGACCTTAGCCACACGTTGGCGCACACCGCCGACCACTTCAGCGGCATCCTGATCGATGCCGAACATCTGCCCGATGAAGATCACTTCAGTGACGCGCTTTCATTATCAATGGATGCATGGGCCGCTGCCGGCAAGCGCCTCGTTTGGCTCAAGGTGCCACTGGCCCGGGCCGCCCTGGTGCCGCTAGCTGCGAAGAAGGGGTTCACCTTCCACCACGCCAATGAGCATGACGTGATGATGACCGGCCGTCTCGTGGCAGACGCATTCATCCCGACCCATGCCACGCATTACGTCGGGGTCGGTGGCGTGGTCATTAACGATCGACGCGAACTGCTCGTCGTGTGCGAGCGTCACCGGGCGACAAGTCGCCGCTACTACAAGCTTCCCGGCGGGGCGCTCCAGGCAGGCGAGCATCTGGTGGATGCGGTCACCCGGGAGGTTCTGGAGGAAACGGGAGTCGAGGCCCGGTTCGAGGCGCTGGTCTGCTTCAGGCATTGGCACGGGTACCGGTACGGGAAGTCCGACATCTACTTCGTATGCCGTCTCACTCCCCTGAATACCGACCTGACAATGCAAGCCGAGGAAATCGAAGAGTGCCTCTGGATGCCTGTCGACGAATACCTGTCGCACGAACTCGTGAGCCCGTTCAACAAGCGCATCGTCCGGGCCGCCCTTTCCGCCCCGGGAGTATCCCCGGAGTGGATCGAAGGACACACCGACCCCGCGCGGTATGAGTTCTTCATGCCCGACGAAACCCACAGCAATGAACCGCTCGCTGACCGACACGGCTAACGTCCGCTGAGCGGCGCCGAATGTGCCCGGCGATTACGCCCAACCCGAATCTGCAGTGGGCTCGGGTGCCTAGCGTATGTGTGGCGTAACGCACGTCACTGGCGCCGGATAGATTTGTGTGGCTTTTGGGACGGTATGCACGGGCGGTGCCGTTACAACTGAGCTCGACACCCTATGTTTGACCGCCACGGTTCCCATGGTCAAGTCTTTGTATTTCAGGCGAATCCTTTCTGCCCTCTCGCTGAAAGCGTCGACATCCGATCGACCGCCCTGTCCCAAGACCCGGTTGCTCATAACCCACTCGGATCTCCTTCGGCGAAGTGGGAGGCAAAAGCACCCCGCAACATCGGGGCGGGTGCCGCCGTTGCATTCGACGGACCGAGAGCGCCTTCCACAATTCGGGATGTACTCGATCATCCCGGCATGGAAGACGACGCTGGCCACTTTGACACTCAGCGACCTCACAGTCGTAAAGGACTGCAACGCAATGAACACCGGTACGCCTGAGGACACCGGCGAGCTGCCAGCATTCAAGGCGTTCACGAGCATCGGACCGATGCATGAAGCATCCGTGGCATACCGGGATGCCGTCCGCGCCGCGGACCGCGCGCACGCGGCCATCAGGGACGTCCTTGACAACGCGGACCTCCAGGACGCCGGCGAAGGATCTGTCGGGTGGCTCGTCAAGAACGACATCTCGGTGCGAGAGTCCCTGATCCGCCTTGCCGACGCGCTGAACGACTTGCAAAGCGTCGCTTCACGCAAGGGTGCCGCCGCGGTTGCCGAAACGAGTTCGGTCATGGCCCTGTCCAGATGGGTGGCACGGGCGGCAATCGAAGCCGACCAAAACAACGACGCAGCGTCAATCGCCGAGACTGCCTGACCTTCAGGCGGGAGTTTGCCGATCGCCAGCGGACCATTGAGGCGAAGGCATGGACGTCCTTCCCAAATTACCGTTCACATGGGATTCAGATGGTCACTTCCGCATTCCTAGGCTGCTTAGCCGGGCTCTTTGAACCGAAATTGAAGCGGTTGTGACGACCACGAAAACTTCCCGGTCCGACCTCTGGACACTTCCGGTGTCACAGGAGGCCTGACCGGGCCAACTACGGTTCTGATCCTTGATCGATTACCGGTAGTGAGCGGCAACTTCCTCATGACCGGGCATCGCCAAGACGGTCTCCAGCAGCGTCTTGGCTTGGTCGTAGCTCGTCGTCTTGCGTTCGGCAAGGATGTCGAGCAGGAGCAAACGACGGTCGCCCGTCAAGAACGCCTCAAGGCCGCGCTCCATCTCGCCGACCTTTGGCATCACTTCCTCGCGCATCACTGAGGCTGGCAGGGGGCGCGCGGGGCGCATCGGGTGCACTCCCCCGCGGTCAATCCATGCCTGTGACTCGACGACAACGTCATGTTCGATGCCGGCAACAATGCCACCGGTATTGGGCATGTTCACCTGAAAGCAACCCGCGACGCCGTTGGCCAATGCGTCAATAATCGGCACTTGCTGTTCACGCGTGCGCGTCTGTCCAAAGACCGACGTAACCTGGACCGACGGGTCCTTGATCGCCGCATCGACCTGCGCAAGGCGTTCGCTCAGGACTGATACGTGAACCGGACGAGCGATTTCCGTGTCCGGCCCGCCCCACGGCTGGCCAAACCAGTGCTTCTTGGTCGCCAGATCGGTGTGATACCACCATCCAACCAATCGGGGCGTGTCTCCGATCGGCATCAGGCCATGCATCCGGTACATGTCGATCACGCCCCGGCTCATCTGGATGTCATGCGTGCGGGTTGCAACGTGGGTGTCCCAGTATGTGGGTCCGTGTTCTTCGATCCACTTGTCAAGGATTGGGTAGGCATCCTCGCCATCGTGCATGAAGGTAGTCAACCAGATCGCATGGTTGACCCCCGGTGCCTCCCAAGTGATCCGGGAGGGGTCCAGCCCAAGCACATTCGCCATTTCCAGGTACCCGTAATGCCCGTGGCATAGACCAATGATCTTTGCGTTGGTGTGACGGTTCATCAGCGTCGTGCCATCAAATACCGGGTTGCCACTTTGGATCAGCCACGCGTCGGGACAGATGCGCTCGATGTCACGCGCAATGTCGAGCATCAGCCGGAAGTTGTAGAAGTGACCGAGCGCGGACGGCGTGTAGTAGTAGTAACCCAGCGACTCGGTCAATTCCCGCACACGCCGAGCATGGTGGTGGCCCTTCACATCAGCCGTATTGATGACAAAGTCGGCTCCGGTGAGCGCTGCCTGCCGGTCGGTGGTCTGCGTGAAGCGCAGGTCGGCGCCAAGCTCCCGGCTGTATCGCTCGGCCAAGCCCGTGATGTTCCGCAGCCGCTGGGCGTCGATATCCATGAAGGTCACATGGCTGCCCTTCAGGTTCTCGGTCAGGCAGAGATCTTTCACCAAGCCAAGGGAAAATGTCGCACTGCCGGCGCCAATCACCGTGATGTTGATATTGCGTGCCATGGGTTGGTTCCAGTCCTTCCGTGAATTGCGCCAGATCATAGCCCGAGATACCGGGAACTGTCCTCGGGATGCATCCACGTCCGACGGACTTGCGCCCCCCGCGCTAGACTGCTGGTTGTCATGGCTCGACACGTTGTTGCAATGGTTGGGGATATTCCCCCTGGTGGCCGGAAAGTCGTCGACCTGGACGGACATTCGGTCGGGGTGTTCCATGTGGGAGGCGAGTACTACGCCCTCTTGAACTGGTGTCCGCATCAAGGTGCACGCCTGTGCGAGGGGCGCCTCTGGTCTGGTCTTGAAGGCAATCTTCCCGGGGACTACCAGACAAGCAGTGACCGGCCGGTCATCTCTTGCATTTATCACGGTTGGGAGTTCGACCTCGGGACAGGCCGCTCGGTTTGCGAACCGGAAAGACTTCGCGTACGTGCCTATGAAGTCACGGTTGAACCGGACCTGACATCGGGCCAGGATGGCGATACCCCGGGCAGGCAATCCCGAACCGATGCCACCGCTCTCACCTTCCCGGTGTCGGTCGAGCACGGAAAGATTGTCGTTGACCTGAGACGCACGCCGGTCACCCGCAGCGGTCGCAAGGCAACCCGGAACCCGCGTGACGGTGAGAGTGAAATCACGCACATCTCATCCGGAGCGACGCTCCAATCAAGGGGAGCGAGATGACATCACCCGAAAACACACTCCTCACGCCGGCGCGCATGCCGGCCGGGAAAGTCACGGAACTGATTGACGGGGATGTGCACAACGTCGTTCCCGATACGCACGCGCTGTTCCCGTATCTTTCCGATCACTGGCGGGAACACATCAGCAACACCCTCTTCAAGGGGGCACCAGAGACTTCGTATCCCCGCTGGGCGCCAACGACCGAGCGACCAGGCAGCGAACTTCCGGACTGGCGCCAGGCGGCATCTGACCTGTCAGTCATCAAACGGGATGTCCTCGATGCTGAAGGGTTGTCATTCGCTGTGCTTTGCTGCACCTACGCCATCGACAGCTTGCACAATCCTGACGCCGCCATTGCCATGGCACGCGCGGTCAACGATTGGCAGATTGCAGAGTGGCTGGACAAGGACGAACGGCTGCGCGCGACCATCGTCGTGCCAACCCAGCTGCCCGCTGAGGCCGCCCGTGAGATTGACCGGGTCGGCGACCACCCGGGCTTCGTTCAGGTCGGAATGCCCGTACGGTCGGCGGTTCCATATGGAAGTCGGCTCCATGCACCACTATGGGAAGCGATTTCCCGAAAACGGCTCGTGGGTGCAATCCACTTTGGTGGCGCGCCGGGCACACCGCCCACGCCTTCAGGATGGCCGTCGTACTACCTGGAGGAGCATGCAGGAATGGCGCAGGTATTCCAGACGCAGGTTGTCAGCCTGGTGACGGAGGGTGTCTTCGACCTTCATCCTGACCTCCGGGTGGTCCTGTTGGAAGCAGGGGTGACATGGATGGGGCC
>DDYL01000009.1:5376-8437 GCA_002347925.1 Chloroflexi bacterium UBA2235
TCGGCGTACGTCCGGGACCACATCAGGCTCACGATCCAGCCAGTCGATGCGCCTCCGTCCGACATCCAGCTACGTCAAGCCATTGAGCAAATCGGGTCGGACGAGATGCTCGTCTACTCCAGCGACTACCCCCATCGCCACGCCAGCGAGCCTTCACGCCTCCTTTCGGTCGTCACGGAAAGTCATGCAGCCCGGATCCGTTCCGCAAATGGACGGGCATTGTGGAAACTACCGTGATACTTCGTTGATTAACTGGCCCGCGGGAAAATCCATTCGCCAGGAACTCCGGTGTCCCTGCCCGCGTCGGATAGCATCGTCACTGCCGTCGCCCACTCCGCCCGTGCCGAGGAGGACCCCCAATGGTTGCGACCCGTCAGCGTTCCCCCAAGAGCGGGGTACATGAACCACCGCCAACAACTCCGCTCGCCTTTGGTACGTCGCGGTCGGCAGCGTCCACCCGGCCCGCACTGATCGACTGTGACCTGCACAACGAGCTCCACGGTGACGTGCTCGCCCTGGTGCCGTACCTACCGGACCGATGGAAGCGGCACTTGGAAACCTTCGGCGTCCGGTCTCCCGCAGGAGGTTTCTACCCGCGATTCATGGACCACCGCGAAGATGCGCGGCCTCCGTCTGGTCGTCGCGCAGGATCCGAAGTGGCATTCACCCGATCCCAGTACCTCGACCCATTCAGGGTGGCGTACGGGATCCTGATCCCTCTCTCGCCGGCCGCGAGCCAGCAGAACCATGAGTTCGGTGCCGCGCTGGCAACGGCGTGCAACGACTGGCAGGTCGCGGAGTGGCTTGACCCCGAACCACGACTTCGCGCGTCAATTGTTGTCCCGATCGAGGCACCTGACCTCGCCGTCGCGGAAATCCGACGTCGCGCGAGCGATCCGAGGTTTGTTCAGGTGCAATTCACTGGGCGCCCGCAGGAACCGATGGGGAGGCGCAAGTACTGGCCGATCTACGAAGCGTGCCAGGAGTACGGGCTCAAAGTGATTTCGCACGCCTTCGGTTCATACGGACAGCCAATCACGGGGGCGGGATGGCCATCCTTCTATCTGGAGGATCACGTGGGACCGGCCCAGGCGATGCAAGCAAACATCATCAGCCTCGTTGCCGAAGGCGTGTTCGACCGGTTCCCTGACCTGAAAGTGGTGTCGGTTGAGAACGGCGCGGGGTGGCTTCCATCATTGATGTGGCGGTTGGATGCGTCGTGGTCACTCTTGCGAGAGGAAGTTCCACACCTTCAGATGGCCCCATCTGAGTACGTTCGTCGTCACATTTGGGCGACGACGCAACCAATGGAAGAACCGCACCAGCCGCACCAGTTTGGTGAGTTCATTGACCATCTGGGGAGCCTCGCCGATCACATCCTCTTTGCAAGCGACTATCCGCACTGGGACGCCGACCAACCCGATGAAGCCTTTCCAGTCCGCCTGGCCCCCGAACTTGAGTACAAGATCTACTACGGCAACGCAGCCGCCCTGTATGGCCTGGGCGGTACGAAATGACGCTTCGCGACCGGATCAGGTCGGGGTCAGGGTCAGCCACAATGCCCGTCGGTTCAATGGTTTTCGAGTTCTTTGTCCCCGGGATCTCACGCATGGCGCGGGCCTCTGGAGCAGATTTCCTGATTTTCGATACCGAACACAGCGGAACCGGGATTGAGGCGATCAAGGCGCAGTGCGCGGCGTGCGACGGGGTGGGTATCGCACCAGTGGTGCGAGTACCGGACCACGGCTACCACTTTGTCGCCGGTGCCCTCGACGCCGGGGCGCACGGGGTAATGGTCCCCATGGTCAGAACTGCAGAACAGGCACGCGAGATTGTGTCGTTTTCGCATTACCCGCCGGCAGGCAGAAGGGGGGCGGCGTTCGGTATTGCCCACGATGGGTATACGCCGGGCACCCCTCAACAGAAGATTGCTGAAGCCGATGCGCGCACCCTTGTGATCGCGATGATCGAGACGCCCGAAGGTGTGGCGAACGTGGATGAGATTGCCGCGGTCCCGGGGGTTGACGTCGTTTGGCTCGGCCACTTCGACCTGACAAATTTCATGGGAATCCCCGGCCAATTCAGTCACCCGGATTACCTCGCCGCGGTGGCAGGGATAGCCCGCTCCGCCCGGGAACATGGCAAGGTGGCCGGAGTGATGGCTTCCGACGAAGCGTGGGCGCGGGATTACTACGGGCATGGGTTTCGCCTTTTTGCCTACGGACTCGATGCGCACCTCTATCAGCGAGCCTTGAAGACGGGGATCGAGGCAATCCGAAGGCTCTGAGTTCGGCTGACCCGCGGCCGAAACACGCAGCCTCATCCGCCCTGTTACCCGTAGGGACACCTCGTGTCTGGCGTTGCATGTACGTACAACCGCCACCGAACGGGCCCGATCAACTGAATTTCCTTGATAAGGTTTAACGATCCCGCGGTGAGTTCGCCCACAGCCCTCTTTTGTGTTCGGGATCTGCTTTCGAGGGTTTGCGTTGTCATAGGAGTATTGAATGTTTAAGACAATCAGGACGTTGGGAATCACGTCCGATGTCGCGTACACGCTGGGTTTCCTGTCAGTGATCGGAAGCATCTTCATCTGGTACTCGCAGGGCGGGACCAAGGAAGGTGCCGATAAGGCGGCCGGCGAGCGCTTCGGCATCTTCGTGGGGTTGTGGGCTCCGACCTTCTTCGCAATCGGCAACGGAATTGCCGCCCTCAAGGACGGCGAGTAGGCATTTCTTAGCCCCTAAGGAAGACAAGTACCATGCATCAGGTGCATGAGCTGCTTGTTTCCTTGCGGTGACAATCGAAGGCCATCATGTACCGGACACACCGGCAACGTGATGGCCTTTCTGATTCTTTGCGTTGCCAACTGATCTGGAGTTGGTGTAGTGAAATACCGCATTCTCGGCAAGACCGGTCTCTTTGTATCTGAGCTGTGCCTCGGAACGATGACATTCGGTGGCGAAGGTACCTGGAAGGTCATGGGAGGCTTGGACCAGGCCGCCGCTACCGCCATTACCAAAGCAGCGTTCGACGCCGGCGTCACGTTCATTGACACCGC
>DDYL01000009.1:8443-15423 GCA_002347925.1 Chloroflexi bacterium UBA2235
CTCGGTCTGCCCCGTGACGAGATCGTTATCGCAACCAAAGCGACGGGCATGATGTCCAAGGACCCGAACGGGCTTGGCCACTCGCGCTACCACCTGATGAACCAGGTCGACGCGAGCCTCCGGCGTCTCGGGATTGACCACATTGACTTGTATCAATTACACGGTGTTGATGCGCGCACCCCTATCGAGGAGACGCTTGAAACCCTGAATGACCTGGTGAGATCCGGGAAGGTGCGCTACACCGGAGTGTGCAACATGTCCGCATGGCAAGTGATGAAAGCTATCGGCATTTGCGAAGCCCGTAATTGGACACGATTGGCATCAGTGCAGGCGTACTACACGATTGCCGGACGAGATCTTGAACGCGAAATCGTTCCGATGCTTCAGGACCAGTCCGTCGGACTTATGGTGTGGAGCCCGCTTGCAGGTGGACTGCTTGCCGGCAAGTTTGACGCCGACCGGAAGATGCCCGAAGGGTCACGTCGGGCAACATTTGACTTTCCCATCGTCGACAAGGAACGCGCTTACGCGTGCGTCGACGCGATGCGACCGATCGCGACCAAGCATGGAGCATCCGTTGCGCAGGTGGCACTCGCGTGGTTGCTCCACCAGAAAGCGGTCACGAGCGTCATCATCGGTGTGAAGACGATCGAGCAGCTCCATGACAACATTGGCGCAGCTCAAGTCATGCTCGACGCCGACGACCTCGCAACGCTTGAGACGGCGAGCACCCTTCCGGCGGAGTATCCCGCTTGGATGATCGCGCGCCAGGGACAGGCGCGGGCCACAACGCCGACCCGACCTTAGCCGGCGTCCACGTCGTCGAACGACCAAACGGTCCACTGACCCCGACAGGCATTCGCAATGTCAGAGGTGGGATCACGCCTGAAAGCGCCGAAANNATCGCCTTCGCTGAAGCAACCCGGTTCTGGGTGATGCTTGGGTTCATAAACTTCGGAGGCCCAGCGGCGCAAATCGCCCTCATGCATCGCGAACTCGTGGATCGTCGCAGATGGGTCAGCGAACTCACTTTTGGCAGGGCCCTGGGCTTCTGCATGGCCCTGCCGGGTCCGGAGGCGCAACAACTGGCGATCTACCTTGGCTGGGCCCTCCACGGGGTCCCTGGAGGCATCGTCGCTGGAACGGCTTTCATCGGGCCATCAGTCGTGGCGATGATGGTGCTCAGTTGGATAGCGGTTGCACATGGGACCATCCCTGTTGTCGCCGGGACTCTTTCGGGTTTGCAGGCCGTGGTGGTCGGGATTGTGGCCGACGCGGTCATCCGGGTTGGCTCAAGAACGTTGTCAAGTCCATTCAGGGTGGCGGTCGCGGCAGCGTCTTTCGTAGCAATTGCGATAGTCGGCCTGCCATTCCCAGTCGTGATCGGCGCTGCCGCGTTGATCGGGTTGACCTCGAGCAGGATTGCGACAAACCGCAGCCTTATGGCCTCGGGTAGTGGTGCATCGACGGATGACGCAAGTTCGGAACGGTCGGCGGCGGTGCACCATTCACAGCGTCGCATCTGGGGGATCATCGGGGGCACAGTCGCGCTTTGGATCGTCCCAGTCGGGGGAATTGCAGTGTGGCGCGGTCCCGATGACATCCTCACGACAATTGCCCTCTTCTTTACACGTGTGTCTTTCTTCACGTTCGGTGGTGCATACGCGGTCCTCTCGCACGTTGCCGAAGTCGCCGTCAACGATTACCAGTGGATCGATGCGCCCCGGATGGTTCAGGGGCTCGGATTGGCCGAGACAACCCCGGGGCCATTGATCATGGTCACCCAATTCGTGGGCTTCGTGGCCGCTTATGGCCGGGCACCGGGTTTGACACCGTTGACCGCAGGTGTTTTGGGCGGACTGCTCACCACCTGGTGCACGTTCCTCCCGTGTTTTCTTTTCGTGCTGCTCGGTGCCCCCTTTGTCGAGCGACTTGCCGAAAATCCCAACATCAGCGCGGCGTTTGGAGGGATCACGTGCGCCGTTGTCGGGGCGATTGCAAATCTCTCGATCTATACGACGTGGCACACAATCTGGCCGACTGGCAATGACCCCGACTGGTTCGCTGTCACGGTTGCCGTCGTCGCCTTCGTGTCAATGCGTCGGTCTTCGATGCCGGTGTACGTCATGACGCTGTTCGGCGCGCTAGCAGGTGCGTTGCTGTCAGTGATCCGCAACGTCTAATTGAACGTCTGGCGTCGATGATGGAAGAGACGAACGGGCCGATCAAACGCTACCGAATTGAAACTTTCTGGAACGCTCTCACGCGCAACGGGTGACATCATGCGGATACGCTGAGCCCGCAGGTTGACGCCGCCTTCGGACACGTCGTCAGGGCACTAGTTGCCCGGCAGGAGCACCGCATGACTCAGTTGCCCACCCTCGCTTCGGTAGTGGGTTCGTCGTTCCTCGCATCGATTGTCGAAATCGTCGAGGCGTTCACGATCATCCTTGCCGTTTCGATTGTGCGTGGATGGCGCCCAGCGATCATCGGCACCGGGGCTGCGCTAGCCCTGCTTGCGGTTGCGGTTGTGATTTTCGGACCAATACTCGAGCTTGTCCCAATCCACGCGCTGCAGTTCACGATCGGCATTCTCACCCTCCTGTTCGGACTAAGGTGGCTAAGGAAGGCAATTCTGAGGTCAATCGGAGTGATCGCGATGCACGACGAAGATGCCATCTTTACCAAGGAGGCCAATGCCCTGACCGCCCTCGAGCGTCAGAAACTTTCGCAACTCGAATGGATTGCCGGTATGACCGCCTTCAAGGCCGTACTGCTTGAAGGGCTTGAAGTCATATTCATCGTTATCGCGCTCGGGTCGACCCGAACAAGCGACGGCGGGAACCTGATCTGGGAAGCGAGTCTTGGTGCATTAGCCGCTTGCGTGCTTGTCCTCATCGCTGGCGCGTTCGTTCACAAGCCGCTTTCCACAGTCCCGGAAAACACCCTGAAGTACGCCGTGGGGATCATGCTTTCGGCTTTCGGTGTCTTCTGGACTGGTGAAAGTTTCGGCATTGAGTGGCCGGGTGCCGACCTCAGCATTGTCGGGTTCGGATTGATCTTCTTCGCGATTGGCACGACCCTCGTCAACATGTACCGGCCTCGTTACTCGAAGTCTGCATTGGCCGGAGCACACTGATGATCAAGGGAATATGGGCCGAATTGGTCGGTCTCTTCGTCGATGACGAGTTTCTTGCAATTGCCATCGTTGCCCTCGTCATCGGCATTGGGGTCCTGCGTTACGTGGAAATCATCGACCCAGTCATCGGCGGCGCCGGGCTGGTCATCGGCCTGCCTGCAATCCTCATCGCCGGTGTCGTCCGAACACTGCGCCGCATCCATTGACGGCAGCACAACTCCACATACGTTCCAGGGAGGACCGGATGCCCCGCACGTTCCGACGTGGGGCGTCCGGCGCCTAGCCGATCGGAGCAGTCGCAGACTTCACGAATTCGTCGTCAATTGCGAACAATTTGAGACCGTTGTCCCGCAGGAGGCGGTTTGCAAGTGCGGACGCGTCTGCTTCCGCAATCCATCCTGCCTCTACCCGGTCGGCGAGAACATCGGCGACAGCTTCCCGGGCCATCTGGCCGTGCGCGTACGCCAGTTCGGGCATTCGGTAATCGCCACCGAATGCCTGGATTTTGCTGTGCGGGACAGTATCAAGCCACTCATGCAAGCAACGGCGCAAAACGGTTGGAGAGATGATGGCTAACCAGCAGGCGTTGATGTAGGCATTCGGGAAGTTCTTGGCAAGCGACGCCAGTTCCCCGCCGTACGGGTATCCACCATGGAAGAGGTCAAATGTTGTGCCCGGATGCGCCTTGAGCGTGTTGGTAAGAAACGCAGGATTGGTGATTGCGATGTCTGCTCCCCAGTTTCCCGCTTGCAGTCCAGTGTGGACCTGATAAGGCAGGTGAAGTGCCGACGCGCGGTCGCAGACTTCATGGAACAGGAAGTCCTGCAGGGGTCCCGCATCCGATGGCGAAAGTCCGCCCCGGAGCGCCTGGTCATAAAGGCTTGAGGCGGTCGCCCGGTCAACAGTTTCGAACCGAAGCGAACGGCGGTACGCAAGCCCGCACTTGAGTGCAATCATCCCTTCAGACTGGTACGCGCCCAAGAGGTCGTCAAGGGCCTTGAGGTAGGCTGCCATGTTGGCCGGGGCATCACGACCGTCTGATGGACCGTTCGTGACGGCATCGGCGAATTCGGAAGGCTTGCCCGCCACGATGAACCGGTCCACCCGCATCACGGGCAGGAAATAGCGACGGTCGCCACGTGTACTGCCAACATCCATGAGGGAGGCGATGAACCTCCCATTCCGCTTCAGAACCTGTTCGTACCACGAGACCTCGCCCGCAGTCTCGGCAACGCGGAGTGAGAGTTCCTGATAGGTTGAGGCCGTAAGTCCAGGGAGGCCGTAAAGGTCCCGGACCGCCCGCTCAACCGCCTGCCCGTATCCCGTGGTGCGGGACACTTCCCAGAACGGTTCAAAGGCCATCCACCGGAGATCCAATGGCACCGACGGATCGACAAGCCTTTGCATGGTTTCCTCAGGCATGCCGGCGGAAACAAGGTCGGCATTCAGGTAGTGGTTTGTAAGGTAGAAGCAGTCGTTCGCGTGTTCCGCGTGCTGGTCTGGAAAATGGAGGTGCTCATGAGCGTCGAGCGCCCACAGTCCCATAACCTCGTCGCGGATTTGTGATCGTAGGTGAGACGGCGAGTCCGCTGATCGTATGCGTTCCATTTTGTCGGTCCCTCAATCGCAGGATATCCGTCCGTGCCTCTGACCGCTTCACGACGTCAAATCGGCCGACGGTTGCGGTGGATATCTCCCGGGTGCAACCATCTCAACAGATTGGAACCCTACGTGACGACACGGATGACCGAGCCCAGACTGGCCGTCGACGGAGGCTCTCCGGTCCGGACCGAACCGTTCCCTTCCTGGCCGGTGTGGGACGCAGCGGATGAGGAGGCGGTCCTTTCAGCACTCCGGTCCGGGCGTTGGGGTTCCCGTCCCGGGAGTGGCTTTGTCGACGCATTCACGACCAGGTTTGCCTCGTTTCACCAGGCCCGGCGTGCAATTGCGGTCTCGAACGGCACCGTCGCCCTTGAAGTCGCGCTTCGAGCGATCGGTGTCGGGCCATTTGACGAGGTGATCATTCCGGCGTACACCTTCGTTGCGACGGCCACGTCTGTCCTTAGCGTCGGGGCAATCCCGGTATTCGCCGACATTCTTCCGGACACGTTTCTCATGGACCCCGACGATGCGGCCCGAAGGATCACCCCGCGAACCAAGGCCATCGTGCCTGTCCATATCGGCGGACAACCATGCGATCTGGACGCGCTTCTCGGCGTGGCGAGAAGCAATGGACTGGCACTCATTGAAGATGCCGCCCAAGCGGTCGGTGCGTCGTGGCGAGGACGTCAAATCGGAGCGATCGGCGACATCGGGACCTTGTCGTTCCAGTCTTCAAAGAACCTCAATGCTGGTGAAGGTGGCGCCCTCCTTACTGATGATGACGCGCTCGCCGATCGCGCATGGTCACTTGCAAATTGCGGACGCATGCCTGCCGGGGCTTGGTACCACCACGAAATTGCCGGATCCAATCACCGGATGACCGAGATCCAAGGTGCCTTGCTACTCTCGCAACTCGACCGCCTTCCTTCGCAGTTTGACCTGCGAGAACAGAATGCCCTGCTCCTTGACGACGGATTGTCAACGGTTCGAGGGTTGACTCCGCAGGCGCGCGACGAACGGGTGACAGGGCACGCGCATCACCTCTATGTGTCTCGGTACGACCACACCGCATTTGGTGGCCGACCCCGAGCCTGGTTTCTTTCCGCGCTACGCGCCGAGGGGATCCCGTGTTCACCGGGGTATGAAACTCCCCTGCACCGAATGCCCGCAGTCCTGTCAGAGCGGCGAAAGTGGGCAATGCTCGCGAATGAGTGCGGACGGCAAGTGACCTGCCCGGACAGTCCCGATGAGGAAAACCTTCCGGTCACCGACCGCGCGAGCCGCGAAGAGGGCGTGTGGTTCGGTCAATCTGTTCTCCTGTCCGACCATCGCGCGATGAGCCAGATCATCGAAGCGGTCTCAAAGATCCAAGCCTGGGCATCAAGCCATTCGTAATCGGGAAGAGCACCCATGGCACCCTCACCCTACGTGCCCCGACAACAGTCGCATTCCCACGATTACTCGATAGCGGACCTGCCGGCGCCCATCCATGGTGTGCGATATTCGAAGAAGGCCTAACGCACCGCGCTGATTACGGCGTTGCTGAACATCGCCTGCCGGGGTCTTTCACGTGTCCATCCGCTGCCAAGCGTGCGGTTGGTCAGTAGGACAACCTGCACGTCGACAACCGGATCGGACCAAACCAGGGTTCCTGTAGCGCCAGTGTGGCTCCATGTCGCAGGCGAGGTCAGGTCGCCGGTCGGATGTGCGCGCTTTCCGGCTTTCACATCCCAACCGATGCCCCACGGAACTGCCGAACGAGGTGATGCCGAAGCGGCACTGTCCCGAAGTTCAGGCGCAACTACAGCGTCAAAGTCCGGACCCGATGCCTGCACAGTGACCATCTCACGCGCCCCGGCAGCCGAGAGAATGCGCCTTCCCGAAGACGTTGCGCCGCCTTGGCTTGATCGAAAAATGGCCAAGAACGTCAGAAGTTCGCGTGGCGTCGTGAACAATCCTCCCCACGGAATGCCGAGGCTTCGGTAATAGGCCGAGTTCGCGGCCTCCCACGTCGTTCCCTCTTGCCCGGTGTCAACGACGGTCGCAATGCGCCCCGACCACGCTTCAGGTGGAAGGATTGAACTTGACACTGATTCAAGGTCGTGTAGGAGGTGCGCAAAGCCGTTGTGGAATGCTTCGACCCCGGATGCAATCGGTTCCCCGAAGCTGTCTTGGTTCGCCAAGACCCGCCCGGCGACTTCGGCAGCCATCAGGATGCCGCAGTTGGAATACAGGTGTG
>DDYL01000035.1:0-604 GCA_002347925.1 Chloroflexi bacterium UBA2235
GCGCCCCGGCTTCTCTCCTTGGCGGAAGCTGTGCAGGCCGTCCGGTACCACCGCGGTGCGGGTTGACATTCCCCCTGACCAGTTGTAGAATGCGCTCATTCCGTATTTCAGCGATCCAATAACTGTACCTATTTCCGTGATGGGAAATAGACAGTTGGTCAAGCGAAAGATACGTCTCTGTGAATTGGCAGCGGTGGGCGTCATGGTGACCACTCGGCAAACTGGGAAGGGAAGTGATGTTGTGGGCACATCCGTGAAGCACTCAAGGACCACGAAGGCATATCCCGGATGGCTACGGGGTTCCTCCCTGGTGGCATCCCTTGCAATCTCCCTGATCTCGGGCATCATCCCGGCCTCGGCCGATACCGCGCCGGTCACCACGCCCGTGGCCGTGGCCTCTCCCGAGGCGACCGCCGTTGCGAGTGCGACCCCGGTGGCGACCGCCGTTGCGAGTGCGACCGCCGTTCCTGCGACCACGGCACCTGTGTCGTCGGTGCGCACCAACGCCATCGTCCGGACCCGCACCATTGCTGGTGGGGGTAGTCAGGCACCCTGCGTCCAAGCCTCGCCGGTCGAATGGAGCCAGGGGAATAACTGGTCTAGC
>DDYL01000035.1:644-3118 GCA_002347925.1 Chloroflexi bacterium UBA2235
GGTTGACGTCGTTGCCAGGGCAAACGTTGCCACCGGCACCTACGGCTACGCCACCTACCTTGACTTCGACACTACCGACTACCAGTTGGTCGCCGCCGACGGACGCACACCCATCACGAGTGGGGCGACGTCGGGCGTCGTCTCCGTTCCGGACACCATTGACGGCAAGCCCGTCACCACCCGCACGAATGCCTACCGAACGAACGCAACCGGGATGGCCGGTGGTGCCATCGGCGAGATCGACCTCGACGTAGGCGTGTCGCTTGCCGACTCCCAGTCTCCTCCGGCGGTTGACCCGATCATGATCGGCCCAGGTACCGACACCGTTCTCGGCACCTTCCGCCTGCGCGTCAAGCGCAATCCGATGATGATGGTCCAAACGCAACCGGATAGTTCGCAGTTCCGCATCGGCCTGCGCCACTCCTCGGCCGGCAACGACCGCAACAGCGTCGTCAGCGGCGCCGGGGACAACGCCGGTCTCAACATCCTCGGCCAATGGACGTCCGCCAACCCGGTTGTCGCGCAGTCATCGGTCAGCCTGGTCCTCGCCACCCGGTCGTTCAGCGTCGCCCGCATCGGCGATGTCCTGCCGGTCGATATCAAGCTTCACGCCAACACCGACGCCCGGCACATCGACACCGTGCAGGGCACCGTATCCCTCGCGACGTCATCGTTCATCGTCGTGACCGGCCCATCCACCACAACGCCCGTCATGGCGGGAGGTGCGCCCATCTCCCCTGCCTCCAGCGACCTGCTAGCCAAGAGTGGTCCCGCGACCGGCACCTTTGCCATCAACTCCGGGACCGCGAACGTCAGGGTGGACGTGACGGGGGCGACACCATTCAACCTGTCTGCCGGCGACGAGAAGGTCATCGGCACGATCTACGTGCGGCCGGTGCAGCGGACCGTGGGTCCCATCACCCTCGGTCTCGCCCCGGTTTCCGACGCTTCCCCTCCCGACCAGGTTGGCGAGCGGGTTCCCGGCGGATCGGTCGGCTTCGCGTCGACCGTGACCAGCGCCACTGTCTCACAGTCAGCGACGCCCTCCCAGTGTTCTGGCTCGTGTTCAACACTAAATATCGGCGCGGTCCGGGGCACCATCGGCGTCAGCCTGGAGGTCCGTTCGCCACGTGCGGATGACCCGCTTCTCACCAGCAATGCCGGTTGGCGGGCCGCCACATCAACAATGACCCCGTTCACCGCCGTTGATGGCCGTTTCCTCGACGTCAAGGTGATCGTCAATGCCGGTGACACCGACAACCGGAGTGCCGACCGCTTCACGATTGTCCTCCAGAAGGATTACAACCAGTTCCAGGCCGAGGAAGCGGTCTTTCTCCCCGCGCCCGGGATCACGCTTGACGGTCTGCAAGACCTGTACGGCTCCACAGGCGATCCGTACAACATCCTGCGCCTCGCCTCAAGCGCACCGCTCACAACTTCCACCGAGCTTGGGCGCCTTCGGTACACACTCAACCCAAGCAGGCAAGGAAACTCCTACGACCCATACAACAGCACCATCCAGGTGGTCGACACTGCGACATCAGGCAACGGGGCGCAGACGTCCCTGACCAATCACGCCGGTCCGTTCCAGAACATCTACGCAGGGCCCATCCCGTTTGTTTACGGCTCGATGGGATACCCGGTTGGGGAGTTCGACCAGAACGTGCGGGTGCGAAGTCTCGCGCCGGCAACCCTCCAGATCGAGACACGCCTGCAAGGCCGACGCGCATCTGACTTGATTGAGCGCTTCATCCAACCGATGCGCGTGGAACTGCGGACCCACAATGCCGGCCCTGCCGTCCGGACACTCGCTACATCCACCTACAAGTGGAACTTCGCCCCGTCCGACCCGGCGACCGGCGCTGCCACCACCACCTTCACCTTCATGACCCAGTCAGCAAAGGTCGAAGGCACCACCAATGGCCGCCTCGCGTCGGGCACGTTCGCACAGGGCGCGAACGCTCCCTCGACTGTGAACCCGTTGCCAGTCAACGGCATCGAACCCGGGACCTATGACGTCTACGTCAAGGGCCAGTCATCCGTCGGCGTCCTGATCGAGAACGTCGAGTTCGGCGCCGGCGCCGCCCGCGAGATCCGCGGCCTCGTCCTGCGTGAAGGCGATCTCGACACTTCACCGGGACAGGTCGACCGCATCAACATCAACGACTTCGCCCAACTGTCCGGGTCTTACGGCACTTCCACTTTCAGTGCCGTCAATCCGCGTGCCGACATGAACCAGTCGGGCTACATCGATGTCCTCGACTTCAGCCTCCTGGCCTCCAACTACGGCACCGCCACCTCGACCTTCGTCCCCAACATCCCGGTCACGATGACTGTGGTGGACGGTGACGGTGGTCCGCTAGGCGCGTCACTCACCATGCTTTCCTCGGCAAGCCGGACCTTCACCGTCAAGTTGGACTCCGGTCAAAACACCGTGCAGGGGGCAACGGTACGGGTTTCATCCGGCGGTGGCT
>DDYL01000126.1:0-6022 GCA_002347925.1 Chloroflexi bacterium UBA2235
AACCCTGATGGCCTCCGCCACGCCGAGCATCCCGACCGCGAAGTACGGGCCGCGAAGTCGAAGGGCCGGGTACCCGAACAGGAGACCAGCCGTCGCCGAGGAGATCCCCGCCACGATGATGGCGATTGGTGCAGGCAATCCTCCCCGCACGATTGCGATGCCTGTGGCGTACGCCCCGATGCCAAAGAACGCCGAATGCCCGAAACTTACATAGCCCGTAAACCCAGAGATCAGGTTCCACGATGCAGCGAGTGCGCACGACATGAGCGCCTGCAGGACGAACGTCTTGGTGTAGTTCGATGCGAAGACCGGCACCAGGGCGATGCCAACAGCCACAGCTCCGATGAACCCAGTGTAGATCCGCATACCGCGCCTGCCGGTTGCCCGCGCGCTCGTCGCCGTAGCTTCGTCGGTCAGTTCATCGGTGCCTGGAGCCCCGGAGGTGGACGCAGACACTGGTGTTCAGGCCTCCTTGACGCCGAAGAAGCCTTGGGGACGCAACAGGAGCATCGCAAGCAGGGTGATGTAGATCACCGCTTCGGCGATTTGGGTGGTTGTGACATAACTCGCGGTGGATTCGATCACGCCTAGGACGAGCGCACCAAGGAATGCACCCGGGAAGCTCCCCATGCCACCGAGGACGATCACAGCGAACGCCTTGAGCATGAAGGTCTTCCCCATTTCCGGGTAGACCGTGTAGAGAAAACTGGTGAGTGTGCCGGCCGCTCCCGCCAGGGCGGTTGCGATACCGAACGCGATCATGCGGGCGCGGTCGATATCGATACCGCACGCGAGTGCGACGTCGGCACTCTGTGCGGTTGCACGCAGAGCCTTGCCCCATCTGGTTCGGGAGAGGAAGAACTGCGCGGCTCCGGTGAGCACGAGGGCAGTCACACATGCCACGAGGCGCGGCACTGAGAAGGCGAGTTCGCCGATATTCAGTGCGCCGCTCAGGAAAGGGACCGACCGGAAGTCGTTGGTGAAGGTGGCTTGGGCGCCTCCGGTGAGTGCGAGTGAAACCCCGTAGGTAAGCAGAAGTGATGTAAGGAGTGGAGCGCGCACGACCCGCGAAATCAGCACTCGCTGCGCAATCCATCCGACTCCAAACATGAGCGGCATCGACAAGAAGAGCGACAGGATGGGGTTCAATCCGAGGCGCGCAAACAGGAAGAATGACGCGTAGGCGCCAAGCATGAGGAACTCGCCGTGTGCGAGGTTGATCACACGCATCACACCGAAGATGAGGGTGAGACCTCCGGCAAGCAGGGCGTAGACACCCCCGAGGAGAAGTCCACTCACCACCACCTGGACTAGCGTGACCATCTCCCCCCATCTTCTTCCGCCGGAACGTCCCTGTCAGGACCGGCGGACTTCGGTTGACACTGCCGGGTCTAGCGTCCCTTCCACTCCGGCATTGGGAATTTGGGTTTGGCCGTGGCCATCGCATCGGGGCCGATCACCGGCTTGTCCTTGCCTTGCCACTGGATGACTACCGGGATGTGAGACAGCTGTGTCCCGGTGTCATCAACCTTGTACTTGCCGGGGAGGACCGTGTCGGTTTCGAGGGTCGAGAGCGCCTCCCGGATCTTCTCCCGGTCAAGGCTCTTTGCCTTGAGCACCGCGGCTTCGAGGATCTGACCGCCGGCGAAGCCGGTGGCGGAATGATAGTCCGGGTCACGGTTCCACTTCTTCTTGTACGACGCCTCGAACTCGCTGTTGCCCTTGGTCTTGAGGCTTGGTTCCCACATGGACGGACCGAAGATGAAGTCTGCGTCCTTGCCGAGGCCCTCGCCGAATTCAGGCATAGCGGCGCCGACTGAGAAGGCAAGCATCTTGACATTGAGATCAAGTTCCTTGGCCTGCCGGGTGATCAGGACCGAGTCTGGCTGGTATGAACCGCCCACGAGGACTTCTGGTTTCGCGGCCTTCAGCTTGGTGATTAGGGAAGACAGGTCCGTCACCTTGGTGGGGTATTGCTCCTGGAAAACGATCCGGAAGCCTTCCTTGCGGGCGTACTCGGCGGTTCCGGCGGCGGTAGCTTTCGGGAAGACGGTGTCCTCATTGATGATGGCGATTGTCTTGAGTCCATTCTTCTTGGCAAGGTCAATCACGCCATAGAAGTAGGACTCGGCGACCGAGTAGACACCGAAGACGTACTTGTAGTTTCGCTTCCAGATGTCTGACGCCGACGCACCTGCGGACAGCATCGGGTACTTGTACTTTTCGGTGACGGTCGATACCGCTTGGGTCACGCCGCTGGAGTACGGGCCGAGGACGAGGTCAACCTTGTCCTCGTTGATGAGCTTCTCGTAGAGCTTCGTGCCGACTGTCGGGTCTGACTGGTCATCGAGAATGACCATCTCTACCGGGCGTCCAAGAAGCCCGCCTCGGGCGTTGATCTGTTCGGCCCACAGCTGGTAGGCCTCCACCTGGTACTGGCCGGTCTTGCCATTGCTGCCGGTGGTCGATACGGATGCCCCAATCTTGACTGGTGCCCCCTTTGCTGCACCGCCGGTTGAAGGTGCTGCGGGTGCGGCACTTTCACCGGCGTCGCCACCACAGGCAGACAGGATCAGTCCCGCAAGTCCGAAGGCGGCCGGGGCTCCCGCCAGAATTGATCTTCTCGTGCGAGTGTTCATGCCCGTTTACCCCTTTTCGTGAATTGTTGTTCGGCAAGTGTATCCAGAACTTCTGAATCGGGAACCGGGAATAGTTGTTGGCCTCGCCAGGATGTCACACCGGTCCGCCATGGGCGTTAGCGGGCGCGACGTGTGGGTAGCGCTCCGATGTTGACGGAACGCCGCCGGTACACTCCGAGGCTCATGGTTCGCCCCAAATCGTCTCAGGCAGTAAGGCGCCGATCACCCATCACGTCGGGCTGGATGCAACTTTCGTTCGACGTCCCGGTGATGCCTTTCAGGTACGAACGGGGCATGCACCTCGAGGATGCGGGGATGTGGCTTGACCCGCACACCCGGCGCCCGGTCGCCTACGTATCGCACGGCCATTCAGACCACTGCAGACCGCATGGGCACGCATTCGTCACGGCGGAGACCGCGGACTTCTACCGGCTACGAACCGGGCGCTCCGCTCTCACAGTGATGAACATCGGTGAGACGCTTACCAGAGGATTGCAGGAGGTCGACGTCTTTCCTGCGGGGCACGTCCTGGGTTCTTCACAGGTCCGGGTGCGTGACCTTGCGACGGGGCATCGCCTGGTCTACACGGGCGACTTCAAGTTGCGCCCCTCGCTCACGTCACCCAGTGCGCCCGTTCTCGAGTGCGAGACGCTGGTCATGGAATGCACGTACGGTGCACCGCGGTTCACTTTTCCGCCAACTGAACAGGTCGTGACGGAGTTGATTGCCTGGGTGGGTTCAGTTATCGCTTCGGGGAACATACCGGTGGTCTGTGGCTATGCGCTTGGGAAGGCCCAGGAGGCGATGGCGATCCTGCACCAAGCCGGACACCTGGTCGCGATTCATCCAAGCATCGAACCGTACGCGGAAATCTACACGCGCCACGGGGTGGACCTTGGGCAGTACGTGGTCATGTCACCCGATCCGGGTTCACTGTCAGGTTCTGAGGGACGGGTCATCGTCTGCCCGCCCCAGCATGCGCGTTCCATCCGTGAGGCGATGCCCCGCACCCGAATGATGATCCTGACGGGGTGGGCGATTGATGGAGGTGCTCCGGGACGACTGCCGATGGGCACGGCGCTCCCTCTCTCGGACCACGCGGGATTCGACGACCTCGTTGAATATGTCCAGCGCGCGCGCCCGAAGATCGTCTACACCGTTCACGGCAACGGCGGCTTTGCGCAACACCTGCGTCGGCAAGGCATCGAGGCGCACCATCTGGGTGCGTGACCGAACATCGTGTACTCGTGAAACGGTTGGTGAGGCACTGGTCCCTGATCAGCCGGACTGTTCGATCCGGTCCCGCAGGAGCTCCAAGGCGACGAGGGTCGCGCCTCGCTTGTAGGCGGCCCGGTCCGGTGAGGGCACGAGGTGTTCCTGCCACTGCACACCCTCGCCGTCGGCAGCCAGTGCGTGCTCGCCTTGCCCGATGATGGAGATGATGGTGGCGCCGGCGATGGCTTCGGCTATCTCGCCATCGACCCTCAGGACACCGACTGGGTTTGTCTTCGGGGCCCCGGGTACCGGCTCGGTGCTTTTGGCAGGTTGTCGGTTGTCGGCATAGCCAGTTATGGCGATTGACCAGTCGGTGTTGAACATGCGACGAGTGAGACGGGCCATCTGGACGGTTGCCTCGACGCTGATGGACCCGTGGTCCTCGATGGTTTCCGACGCGACGCGCAGGAGCAGTTGCTTGGCGTAATCCGTGTAACTCACGATCCCAGCCCGGAACCATCCT
The DNA here is from genome assembly GCA_002347925.1 of Chloroflexi bacterium UBA2235. Taxonomy (GTDB): domain Bacteria; phylum Chloroflexota; class UBA11872; order UBA12225; family UBA12225; genus UBA12225. The sequence goes on from DDYL01000126.1 coordinate 4,378, forward strand.
GACGCGCCTGGTTGCTGCGTCAGGACGTGTGCGAGGTATCCGCCGGTCGAGCCTTCGGCGACGGCGAGCGATTCGCCTCGCCGGACGAGCGCCTCGGCAATGGCGTGGGCTGCAGCCGTGATGGCCTCATCGGTAGGCGGGTCAATGTCATCAGGCATGGGCCTGATTGGTGTGATGTTGGTGCTTGCCACGGCGACATCCGACCTTGGTGACGGCAATTGATCAGGCGCCCGTCACGCCTCTAGGATACGTGCGGGGGGTGCACCCCGACCCCCAGCTCATCTTCGGTTGGGAGCGCCGGATCATCGGCAGCGATGACGCGGTAACTCTTTCCCGTTGCCTCGTCGAGTTCGACATACCCAGCGTCCTCGAGGTCATCCATGAGTTTTGCGGCTTTCGGGTACCCGATCCCAAGTTTCCGTTGGAGGAAGCTGACGCTGACGTGGTTGCTGGTACGCAAAACCTCGATTGCTCGGTCGAGCAATGCCGAAGCCCGGTCCTGCTTCTCGGATGCGGCTTCCTCGTCGCGGAGGGAAAGTGCGTCTATTTCACCCTTGCTTACGTAGTTGGGGCGGCCTTGGTCTTTCCAGAACTGGACGATCTTTGAGAGTTCCTCGTCGGAGACCCATGCGCCCTGTACCCGGACGGGGCGCCCCTGATCGTAGGGCAGGTAGAGCATGTCCCCGCGTCCTAGAAGGGCTTCGGCGCCCCCGGTGTCCAGAATGACGCGCGAGTCGGTCTGGCTCGCAACCGCGAAGGCGATGCGGCTGGGGATGTTCGCCTTGATGAGCCCGGTCACGACGTTGACGCTCGGACGCTGGGTCGCCACAACCAGGTGAATCCCGACAGCGCGGGCCTTGGCGGTGAGACGGCAGATGGCCGGTTCGACGTCGTCGGGGGCGAACATCATCAAGTCTGCAAGTTCGTCAATGATCAGGACGATGTAGGGCAGTGGCTTTGGCCGGGTCAGTGCGGTCCAGGCCTCGTGCCGCCCATTGCCCGCCGGTGGCGTCGCGTCCTCGGCATTCGCCTCGATCGCACGGTTATAGGCGTCCAGATGGCGGTACCCGGCCTTTGACAGGAGGGTGTAGCGACGCTCCATCTCCTCGCACGCCCACAACAGCACTTTCCCAGCTTCAGCGAGGTCGGTGACAACGGGATACCTGAGGTGGGGTATCCCCTCGTATTCGGCAAGTTCGACCTGCTTGGGGTCGATCATGAGGAGGTTCAGTTCATCGGGTCGGCAGTGCGAGAGCAGTGAGGCGATGATCGTGTTGACGCACACAGACTTCCCGGCGCCAGTTTGGCCTGCAATCAGAAGGTGAGGCATCCGTGCCAGGTCCCCGACGCGAGGACGTCCGTCGACGTCGCGCCCGAGGGCGACCCGCAGACGACCCTTGCTTTCGGTGAACTCGCGTGTCTCGAGCACTTCGCGCAGGCCAACCGACGCCGCCCGGTCGTTCGGGATCTCAATCCCGACGAACGGCCGACCGGGAACCGGGAGTTCAATCCGCAGGGTCTTGGCGGCGAGACGCAACTGGAGGTCGTACTCGTATCGCTTGATGGTCTTGACTGGTACGCCATCCCCCGGAACAAGGGAGAACTGCGTGACTGTCGGGCCAACCCGCGCTTCCCGTACCGTGAC
>DDYL01000126.1:6106-19404 GCA_002347925.1 Chloroflexi bacterium UBA2235
GACAGTGGCGGAAGTTGCCACCGCTCCGGCCATGGAGCCGGGTCTAGCGGTGACCGGGTCGAGGGTTCGGACGTAGTGGTCTGACCGGGCGCGTCGGGACGTCCCGGTTGGTTGCCGGTCTGGATGATCAGTGATCGTTGTCCGGTAGCTGCATCCGAGGCCGGGCTGACCGACGGGCTGCGACGTCCACGCGGTGATGTTGCGGGTTCGTCCGGGGGTTGTGACCGGTTACGGGAGGGGCGCCTACCGGCATCCTGATCAAGCTCGGGTTCGGCCGTCACTGCCGAGGGCGCAGAATTGCGGCTTTCGAGTAGCTGGGAGATTGTGCGGAAGATCATTGCGACAAGGGCTGCAAGGGCGCGAGCGATGTGTGTGCTCGCCCACACGAGCGCTATTGCGGTGTAGCGTCCGGTGGTGATGATTGCAGAAAGGAGGTTCCTGCCGAGTGTTTCCCAATACGGACGCGGGATTCCAAGAAGCGCTACGGCACTTGCGGTAGCCAAGGCAACTGCCGTCGCGATTGCACCTGCACTTCCGACCCATGCGCTCAGGATGGCCCATGTGGCCGTTGCAACCGCTCCGGAACCATCGGCGTCCATCGAACTTGATGCAACGCTGGCCGGGCCAGACACACCGAGTGTGCCGACACAGAGCAGGAAACCGAATCCACCGGTGAGACGCATGATGACCGGACGGCGCCACGCGATCTCTCCGATGGCGATTGTGGCACCGACCGCACCGAACAGCACGCACCATGGCACGGTCAGCCACCCGAAAGCTTGTTCGAGTAGCTGCGCGAGTGCGCCGGTTGCGGCGCCATCGGGGGACAGGATTGCCAAAGAGCCATACGTGGCGGCGAGCACGATCACACCACCGGTGACGCGCACGGCTGTCAGCGGACTGACGGTGAAGGACGGCACTGAACCAGGGCGTCCCTTGGGTGACGCGTCTCGCTTCGCGGGGGCACGGGTACTCGGCGTGATGGTGGTCGTTCGGCCCGACACGATCCTGGGTCCCTCCCGTTTCGGCTCGCCCCCCGAACCCGACCCCACGCTAGCACCCAAGAGAGGTACGGCGATGGGACTAGCTTTCCGGTAATTGCGGGAGGAGACGCGTGACCGTGCCGATGGCGCGAGCAAACTCCGTCCCGATGGAAGAACGGATGCAAGGTCTTGATGTCTCAGAACCAGGAGGACCCCACAGGGGCGGGTGGATGACCGTTGGGAACGGGCTGGTCCAGGGCCGAGTTGGTTCCGAACCGACGCGCGAGGGCGAGGAATGCACCAACTTGGATGGGCCTGCAAGTTCGCCGGCGCACCTGAGGTTTGTTCACCCCAGTAGCGGGGGCTGACATGGAGGCTTGGGCACCGTCTCCTACGACCTGCCCCCGTTGCGAGCGGGGCAGGTCGCACCTTTGATTAGATTTCCACGATCAGAGGAAGGATCATTGGTCGGCGGCGGGTCTGATCGTAGACATACTTCGACAGCGCGTCACGGATGCGGTTGCGCACGTCTGCCCAGTTGACAGAAGGCACCACGTCGACACCGTCGTCATCGGTTGATGCGAAGGGTGATGCCCGGCGGGTGGATTCGATGGCCGTGACAACCTGTGCGCGGGCCTGTTCAACCAGTTCCTCGGCTTCACGCATGTAAACGAAGCCTCTGGTCACGATTTCCGGACCGGCGATCAGGCGTCCGGTCGCACGCTCCACGGTCAACGAGACGATCAGCACGCCGTCCTGGGCGAGGACGCGCCGGTCGCGCAGGACTACTTGCCCGACGTCGCCGACACCCAGGCCATCGACGAACACGTAGCCCGCTGACACGTGTTCGGCAACCTCCGCATGGTCGGGGCCGATTTCGAGTACATCTCCGTCCTCGATGACGAAGATATTCTCGGCCGGCAGTCCCATGGTCTGCGCGAGACGGGCGTGCAGGATCAGGTGGCGGTACTCGCCGTGAACTGGCACGAAGTATTTCGGCCGGATCAGGGAGATCATGAGTTTGAGTTCTTCCTGGCTCGCATGTCCGGACACGTGAACCAGTTGGTCATGCCCCCAGACGACATTGGCGCCAAGCCGGAAGAGGTTGTCGATGGTGCGGCTAACCAGCTCCTCGTTGCCTGGGATCGGGGCGGCTGAAACGACGACCGTGTCACCGGGAGCGATCTGGACCTGGCGATGGTCGCGGTTTGCGATCCGGGCAAGTGCGGACGTCGGCTCGCCCTGGCTACCTGTCGTGATCAGCGCAATGTCCTTGCCAGGCATGGAGTTGACCATCGCAAGTTCGTCAGGACGCAAGAGAACACCGGCGGGTGCAGTCAGGTAGCCAAGTTCCTGGGCGATCGCAACGTTCTGCACCATGCTTCGCCCAACGATGCCGACGCGCCGGTTGTGGCGGACGGCGGCGTCGATGACCTGCTGGACGCGGGAGATCAGCGACGCAAAGGTGGCGATGATTATTCGGCCCTTTGCGCTCGCGAAAATCTGTTCGAAGGCGGTGTCAATCACCCGCTCGGAAGGGGTATGACCAGGCCTGTCAGCATGGGTGCTGTCTGAAAAGAGGCAGAGGACACCCTTCTTGCCTACCTCGGCGAGCTTTCCGAAGTCCGTCGGACGGCCGTCGACCGGAGTGTGGTCGAACTTGAAGTCGCCCGTGTGGACGATTGTCCCTGCGGGAGTCTCAAGAGCGACGCCGACACCATCCGGGATGCTGTGACAGACGTGGAAGAACTCGGCGATGAAACGGCCAAACTTGACGGCCTCGCCGGGCACGATCCGGTTCAGGGAGACCCGGTCGGTCTGGCGATGTTCCTTGAGCTTTCCGGCAATGAGGCCAGCGGTGAGAGGGGTCGCCCACAGTGGAGGGAAGTTCAACTGAGGAAGGATGTACGGAAGCGCGCCAACGTGATCCTCGTGCCCGTGGGTGAGGATGATGCCCCGGATTCGATCCAGTCTGGTTGCGAGATAAGAGACATCCGGGATGACCAGATCGACCCCGAGCATTTCGTTCTCAGGGAACATTACCCCGCAGTCGATGATGACAATGTCCTGATCGTCTTCGACGACCAGCATATTCCTGCCGATTTCGCCAAGGCCGCCAAGGGGAGTGCAACGAATTCTTTCGCTCATGTTGATTCAGGCATTGCATTGATTATAGGTCGTGGTTCACCGACCTTCGTGGATGGGGGTCGGGCGCCAGGGATCGACGCGTATGTGGTTGCGCCCCGGCATGTGTTGTCCCGAGCGGGGATTGAACGGCGGATACCATCGCTCATGCGGGCCGAGCGTTTGGCACGCGCACCCGTCGCGCCTTGAAGACGCGAAACCCCCGCATTGGGGAGTGAAATGATCTGTTGGGAAGGCCGGACGCGATGAAGATTGACCGAATTGAGACGTTTCTCGCGCATGTCGGACGACGAAACCTATGCTTCGTAAAGGTATCGACTGATGAAGGTTTGCATGGGATTGGCGAGGCGTACTCCGTAGGGCCTGACCTTGCGACCGTCGCGGCAATCGATGACTTTGCGTCGTGGTTGGTCGGGCAGGACCCGATGCGGATTGAGCATCTCTGGGCGCTGATGTACAACGGCACCCGCTTCCCTCCCGGCCCCACGATCCTGTCGGCCCTTTCAGGAATCGAACATGCCTTGTGGGATATCAAGGGCAAGGCGCTAGGTGTCCCGGTGTGGCAGTTGCTCGGTGGTGCGGTGCGGGACCGGATCCGTGTCTACCAGAACCCCGGGGGTGGGTCGCCAGAGGAGACCGCGGAACGTGCCCTCGCACTGATCGCTCGCTATGGATACACGGCCCTGAAGATCGGACCTCATCCGGCGGGGTCCGACCACATGCCTTGGCCCGCGGTGGTGCGCGGGGCGGCGGCCCGAATGAAGGCGCTTCGCGACGCGGTCGGCGACGACATCGAGATCGGTCTCGACCCCCACGCAAAGATCTGGGAGCCGGTCCGTGCCCTGCAGATGGCGCATGCGGTCGCGGAGTACAACCCGTACTTCTTTGAGGAACCCATCCGTCCCGAGAATATTGATGCGATGGCTTCGTTCAAGCGTCAGTGCCCGATCCCGGTTGCGACCGGCGAGTGCCTCTACACGAAGTTCGAGTTCAGGGAGCTTCTTGCCCGGGAAGCTGCCGACATCATTCAACCGGACGTCTGTCTCATGGGTGGCTTGTTGGAGATGAAGAAGATTGCCGCGATGGCCGAAGCCCATTACGTGATGGTCGCGCCGCATAATCCCATGGGTCCGGTCGCGACTGCGGTCAATGTGCATTTCTGCGTGAGTACTCCGAACGTCGCCGTGCTTGAGTACACACCAGATGATGAGGGGCCACGTCGCGATATCGTGAAGGAACCCATGCGCGTAAAGGATGGCTACATCGAACTTCCCACAGCCCCGGGTCTCGGGATTGAGATTGATGAGGCGGCGTGCCAAAGGTATCCATACAAGCCTTGGCGTCGTACCAACGCGGTTCGTCCCGATGGATCAATCGGGTTCAACTGATCCGGCAGGGGATGCGGGTGGTGACTGGGCGTGGCCGAACGGGGCATTGGGCGTGGCGCGTTGCGCGCGCGCTGATCGTGGCTGCCTTTGCCCTGACGCCCCCTAACCCTGCCGGCCTTCGCGTCTTTGCCATCCCCATCGCACCGGATGGATATGCGGTTCGCGATCTGCCGGTGGCTGAAGCGGCCGAAGGTGTGCCGGATGGGTTTGCCTCCGGACCCCTTCACGAGCCCCAACCTGGTCTGGAGGTCATCCGCGCGGCGTTCGATCTCTTGCGAGCAAGGTACGTCCAGCCAATCGACGCGGGCTCCCTGATAGAGGCAGCGCGTGGCCCGGAACGGAACGTTCGGGAAGAAGGGACGCCTCGCGGTGCAGGCGCATCGCCGTCGACTGATTCGGTTGATTCCCTCTGGGACATGTTTGCATCTCGGTATCCGGCCTCGGTGCTGGGGGTTCCGGACGGTGCCAATCCCGCGCACGTTGCGGTTCGACGGATGACGCAGAGCCTGGACGATTGCCATACCTCGTTCAGCTCCAATTATGAGCGTGACTCGTCCGCGCTGCAGCGGTCAGATGCGTATGGGGGCATCGGGGTTGTTGTCCGTTCCCAGATGTCATTTGCACCTCAGCCTCCAGGACCAGTGGTGACCCAAGTCTTTGCCAATGGCCCGGCGTCGAAGTCAGGGCTTCACATTGGTGATGCAATCCTGACCGTCGATGGCGTTACCGTGAACGATGTTGCCGGGTCGCTCACCGAACGCATCCGGGGACTGCCGGGTACGCGGGTGAGCCTCACGATTGACCGCCCGGGGGCAACGGCTCCACTTGAGATCACAGTGGTCCGGGGCGAGGTGGTGGCACCACTTGTGGACGCGCGGATCATTCCAACCGATGGCATCGGGATGGTTGGGATCGTTCGACTGCAAACCTTCGCCCAACCGGCTTTCGGACCGTTTGCCGATGCAATCAACCGGATGAGGGACCAGGGGGTTCGCGCTTGGGTCGTGGATCTTCGGGAGAACGGCGGCGGTGACGTCGGTCTCTTTGTCCGGATTGCGTCGCTGTTCATTTCCGGAGGCCCGCTTGCCCACACGGTTGCGCGGGAAGGAACACCCCGGACCATCTGGGCGACTTCGGACTTGCAATCAGGCGCCGAGGGCCCAGCGACCCCCCGTCTCGTGGATGGAATGCCGGTTGCGGTCCTCGTGGGGCGCAATACGGCATCGGCGGCAGAACTGCTGGCTGGTGACCTCGAGGACTACCGGATTGGGCGCTTGTTTGGCGAAACGACGGCCGGGTGCTTTGGGACGAGCCGGATATACCGTCTGCCCGATGGGTCGGGTGTTTGGATCACGGTCAGCGCGCTGCAGACGGGTATTGGCCACCGGGATGTGCACCGGGTCGGTCTTGAGCCGGCGGTAACCGTGTTGCGGACCCGTGCGGACATGGCTTCGGGGCGGGATCCGGTTGTAGATCGGGCGGTTGAATGGCTTCGTACCCGGGTGGCCGCACCTGTCACAACTAGCCACGTTTTTCAAGCAAGGTAAGCCAGAATCGCTGGAATCGCGGTCAGAAAAGCCGTTTTCATGGTGTATGCACGCTGTATCTGCAATTCGGTGGCAACTTGGTTGCGGATATGGTAAGTTTCGCCCGGCCGCAAGCATGAAAGTCGATGCTTTCCCGGTTCCGACAGGCGGGCGTACGGATGCGCATTCCCTGACCGGCAACTTGGGTTTCGGCCGGGGGTTTTTAGGCGTGAGTTTCCAGGACAAGACCTTGACGTGCGTCAGTTGCGGGGCGCCGTTCGTGTTCACCGCAGGCGAGCAAGAGTTCTACGCAGAGCGACAATTCGCACACGAGCCGAAGCGTTGCTCAGCATGCCGTCAGCAGCGTGCAGGTACGCGTGGCGGTGGTGGCGGCGGTGACCGGGCATGGAGTGGCAACGGTGGCGGTGGCGCAGGCCGTGCCCCCCGAAGCGGTGGATCCTATGGCGGTGGCAGTTCCTACGGCGATAACGGCGGTTCCTACGGCGGCGGGGCCGGCGGTGGCGGATCGTACGGTGGTGGCGGCGGTGGCGGTGCGCGCCAGATGCACATAGCCACGTGCAGCTCCTGTGGAAACGAGGCCCGTTTGCCATTCGTGCCACGCGGAGACCGTCCGGTGTATTGCAGTGATTGCTTCGGCCGTCAGCGTGACGGCGGGTCCTCCTGGTAACCACACGACCCTCTGCTCCAACTCTGTGATTGTGAGCGCCGGCCTTGTCCGGCGCTCACGTACACTCTCCCCCGAGACCGCAGTGCGCCCCCGGCGACACGCTGGTTTCCGTCCAGTCCCCGCGCGTGGGGTTCGGACGTAACTTCCAGAATCGTGCGCGCGAAGGAGGTGATGTCGGTATGTTCGTGTCTCTCCGTGATGGTGAATCACAGGAAGGCCTGCTCAAGCGCTTTCAGCGAAGCATCCAGAACTCTGGTCTGCTGCGCGAAGTGAAGGCGAAGCGCTTCTTTGTTTCGCCCGGCGAAAAGGGACGGATCGCGGCCCGCAAGTCTGCGGCCCGGTATCGTCGCAAGGCGCGCAAGGAGGCTGGCCTCGAAGCAGGTACCGCCCCTCGCAAGAAGTTGCCCGTCAAGCGACCACCCGCGTAGTTGTTTGCCCCTCGACGGGGTGACGTTGCGTTTGCTGGTTCCTTGGAAAACGGGAATAGCAAAGAGGGGGACCTGCACCACTTGGGTGCAGGTCCCCCTCTTTATGTTGTGCAGGTCAGTGGTGAGTGGAGAGGTGCTTGATTGCCTGATCGACGGTTGCGCCACCGTGAATGATTTCGGCGAGTGCTTCGCACATGCGTGCCGGGTCTTCGGCGCAGACGATGTTGCGACCGAAGACGATGCCACTCGCTCCGGACTGCATCGCATCGAAGCACAACTGGAGCGCATCGCGCGGGTCTGGCTTGGATGGGCCGCCCAGGCAGAGAAGCGGGATTGAAAGCGGTCCCAGAACCTGGGTTGCGTAGGCGTCGACCGGACCTGCGTAGTGGACTTTCAGGAAGTCACACCCGATCTCGGCGGCAATCCTTGAAGCCTGGGCGATGTTCGCCAAGGTATGTGCCGATGTGTCCAGGAAACTGACGGGGATCGGTTCGCCGAGGAGGGGCATGCCCCACTTGTCGCACCGTGCGGCGAGGCGGCGAAGGTCCGCCAGTTTGGTGTCGTCCGGGTTGCCCGGAAAGACCTTGAGTTCGACAGCGTCCGCTCCGAAACGCAAAGACGCTTCCACGCCATAATCCGACGTATCGTCTTCGGCGTCCAGGCCGATGATGAGCCCGCGACCACGCAACTGGTCGGCGGTTGCCTTGGCCATTCCAGGTGTGGTGAGGATGGCGTCTGCCCCTCCGGCGACGACATTCCGAACCGCCTGACGCGGGTTCTCCAGGCCCTTTGCCGGGCCGTTCCGCGCGCCGTCCATGGCGACAATCAGCGCGCGGCCGTCATTTGCAAATATGTGCTGCAGGCGTCTCTTGGGGAAATGCAGGTCGTGATTGGCGTCGTGCGCATGGCCCGACACGGTGCGAGTCATCGGGAGGCTCTCCTTGGTCTGGACGGCGGTCAAGTGGGCATTGGTGTCGGTCGGCGGCCGGGTTTCCATGGTGTCGCGGTGCCATCAGCTGACCGCCGGTGAAAACACGACGCGGGGCGATACGCGGATCGCCCGGACGAAGAGGCATCGTACCACTGGTGTCGTTGGGCACCTGTTCGCGCCGGAAACGGAATCGCGACGGCATTGTGCGGATTCGCCCGTTTGGGGGGTTGACGGACCGGCGCGGCGGGTGTAGTGTGCGAGGGGCACGGCTGCTGCGAAGATGCGTAGACAGGTGGACGGGGGCGCTCGTCAACCTTGCATCTTTCGGATGCCATTGGCGCCGAGTCAAACCGGTCGCCAAATTTCTGGATGGTCAGCAGTTGCAGCACTCATGCGCGGTTGACACGGGTGGCGTGTCACCGGCGTACCGTTGTGGATCGGTCCTAGTCGTTCCGTGTTTGCGGCGTTTCGGCCGCCACGATGTATTTCATGAATGAGGATTGTGCGGATTGAACTCTGATTTTGACATTGTGCGCATCGTTGATAATGACGAGGAAGATACGTCGCTTGTTCCCTTGGTTACAGAGAATGACGCTTGGGAATATGGCGCGGAATTGCCTGAGATTGAGGTCACACCGGAGCAACTTGACTCCGCTGAGGCGCTCTACATGCGCGACATCAGGCGCTACAACCTGCTTACTGCCCAGGAAGAAGTGGAACTCGCCGAGAAGCGCGAGGATGGCGAGTACGCGAGTGAGCGCTTGAAGGGCGTCAAGCACGGCGATCCCGAGCGCGTGAGCCTTGAGCGTCGGGCCCGCGAGGGTGCCAGTGCGCGCCGTCGCCTCATCGAATGCAATCTGCGCCTCGTTGTCTCGGTTGCGCGCAAGTACGCGGGCCGTGGCATGCCGCTCTTGGATCTCGTTCAGGAGGGCAACATCGGTCTGGACCGTGCAGTCACGAAGTACGACCCACGCACGGGGTACCGGTTCTCGACGTACGCGTATTGGTGGATACGTCAGGCGGTGAGCCGCGCGCTAGCCGATCAAGGACGGGTGATCCGGCTGCCGGTGCACGTCGTAGAACGGCTTACGGCGATTGCGCGCGTTTCTCGGGAACTTGAGCAGTCCCTCGGACGGCGTCCCAACCCGATTGAAGTCGCCGAGAAGCTTGGCATTCCGGTCGTCCAGGTTGAGGAAGCATTGCGCGCCTCGCGGGCAACACTCTCGCTAGAGAAGCCATTGGGTATCGACGGCGACAGCGACGACCTGACCCTTGGCGATGCGTTGGCTGACGACTTGAGCCTCGCGCCGGATGCGCTTGCGTCGCGCAAGTTGCTTGTGGATGAACTTGAGCGCGTCCTGCAATCACTGACGCCGCGAGAGCAGACGGTGTTGAAGCTGCGGTTTGGTCTTGGCAAGGGCGAGGCGGACAAGGAGACTGGTCCGGCATACACCTTGGCCGAAATTGGTGACGAACTCAACATGAGCCGGGAGCGCGTGCGTCAGATTGAGGCAGAGGCACTTGCCAAGCTCCGGTTGTCACCGGAATTGCGCAAGCTGCAGTCCTTCCTCGAGTAGGTGCGTCGAACGCAGTCCGGTCAGAAAAAAGGGCCCCCCTCGCAAGAGGGGGGCCTTCTTTTTCGTACGAGCGGTCTGCTTCCGGACCCTACGGGATCTTGGGTAATGCCTTGAGGGCGGTGTACGCGGGACGCGGAGAATAGTCCTTGCGGACGATGCCGAAGGGCCACTTTTCGTCGGTGTCCGGAACGATTACCTGGAAGTTGAGGTTCCAGACAAACATGCCTCCAACCCATCCGTAGCCACGGCCGATCTCGATAGCACGTGTGAGGTACTTCGCCTGGTCGGCTTCGGTGACGTCGATGCCGTACTCGTATCCCTTCGCCTTGTTCAAGGTGCTCCACCCAAACTCGGTAATCCACATCATCTTTTCAGATTCGCCGCGCAAGATCATGATCTCGCGAAGACCCTCGATGCGGCGGAAGTAGAAGCTGGGGTGGCCCTTGAAGTTCGTAGAAGGAACAGACTTCTTGGTCGGAGTATCGTCCGGTGGATTGTTGAAGCCGCCTGCGTGCGCACCGACCGCATCGCAAACGGTCTTGATGAGACCATTCTTGTAGTCGTACATCTGCTGGATGTAGACGACATCGTCAATGGCGATGTTCGGGTCGTTGAAGCCGGTCGGGGTCAATGCGCCGGAAATCACTACCACGTTGGGATCCACGGCTTTGAGGGCCGCATAGGCAATTGCCAGGAGTTCGACGTACTTGCCGGCATCGATCTTGCCGCCACCCCACTCACGGCTGAAGTTCTGTTCGTTCCAAACTTCGTATGCGTGGACCTTGCCAAGGTAGCGGGTCGCGAGTTTGGTCAGGAAGATGCCGAACTGGGCGTAGTCGTCAGGTGGGCCGTCGACTTTGCCGTCCGACCGTGACCACCCTGGCGCAGTCACTACACTGAACAGAATCTTGGCACCTACCAGATTGGCACCGGCGACAATGAGGTCAATCTGCGACCAATCCGGGGAGCCTCGCACTGGCTCGACGTCGCTCCATCGGACCTGTTGCTTGACCCAGCCAAATCCGGCTTCGGTCACCAGAGAGACGGTGCGCGGCACGTCCTGGTAGTAGAGGTGGGCTTGCATGCCGTAGGCAAAGGACGTGATTGGCTCGATTCCCGCAAAAACAGGCGCCGCCGGTTCGGGGACGGGAACTTCAGCCGGTGCGTCTGTCAGTGGTGCGTCAGTGCCCGGGTCGGACCCGGGATCGGGTTCTTCGGACGGGGGAACCTCCTGAGCCGAGGCGAGACCGACACCGGTAAACAGTGCGGCCGATACTCCAAGCGTCTGGCCGAACAACGTGCGTCGGCGGGAACGCCGGTTGCGTGTCAGAAGTTCGGGAGTCTCATGGGCGGGGTTCGTGTCTGCGGGTAACGGTTGCAACCGGTATTCCTCCCTGCGTGCGATCTGCGCCGAACTGCAGATCCCTCCGTGGCGGAAACGGTTCACGCGCATGGCAGTCGCGCGAGTACGCCCCTCATGGCGCGATATTGTTTCACCGGGTGCGCATCTAGGCGCTCCGTTCATGCACCGTCAGCAACGGATCTAGCGGGAGCTCCAAGGGGTTGACGTGTTCGGCGTCACCATCATGCGAGACCAGCAGGTGAATCTCGAATTGGGTGCCGTGATCCGGTTCGCTCGAGACGCTGATTGTGCCGCCATGTCTGGCGACTACTCCATACACCATCGCAAGGCCGATGCCCGTTCCGTTCGCACCTTTCGTCGTGAAGTACGGCTCGAAGCATCGTTGGCGGGTCTCGTCAGACATTCCAGTGCCGGTGTCTCGCACCGTGAGGCGCACGAATCGTGCTTGGCGCTCGGTTTCGATAGTGAGTGTCCCACCGTTTGGCATGGCGTCGAAAGCGTTCAGGATGAGGTTCATTAGTGCGCTCCCCAGCTCGGAAGCGTCGCCGAGCACGAGCGGGACCGAACGGAGTGACGCCACGAGCGACACTGGGGTTCCGCGTGCATGCAGCTCCTCGATATGGACCGAGGCGAGCGCTCGGCTATGGTCGATGATCGCGTTGAGGTCTAGAGGCCGTAACTGGCGAGGCGATGCCGCCCCCTTGGAAAAGTCGCGCAAGCGGCTTACGAGGATCGAACCATCATGTGCGGCATCACGAATGCGTGTCAGCAAGGTGACCAGTCGGGCGTCATCGGTCCGTGACGGAAAGTGGGTGATCAGTGTGTCGCAGTATCCGATGATGATGCTCAGCGAATTGTTGAAGTCGTGCGAAATCCCGGATGCCAGTTGCCCAATGGCGTGCAGACGTTCGCGTTGCACGACCTGCTGATGGGACTTCTCAATTTCCGACATCGCCGCCGACAGGCTTTCAAGGGCACCCTCCAGTCGAGCGTGCGCCAGTTCCCGTTCCCCAGTTCGCGAGTCGATTTCCAAACGCATTCGCCTGAACGCATCGATTAGGTCCTGAAGTTCCTGGTCGGCCTCTTCGACTTCGGGCAAATCCACCGTGGCATCGCCTGAACCGAATGCGCGGCTGGCTTCGGCAATGCGCCCAAGCGGTCGGACAATGCGCGCGACCCGCCACGCACCAATTAGCGTCGCGACCACGGCACCGAAGGTTCCGGTCAGGATTGCGATGAGTGTCGAACGGTTTGCTGCATCCATGATCGTCGTTTGGGGCACAGCGACAACCGCGGCCCATCGGGTCTGTTCGATCCTGGAATACCCGGCGATGAACGCTTGACCGTCAAGGGAAAACGTGACGGAACCGGAGTTGCCGATGACACCGAACGGGAAGCTGAGCCAGTCCTTGGGCGAATGATTTGTCCAGGATGGTCGTGATGTCACTGACCCTGGGTCGAGCACGATGTTTGACTCGTCGTCAACGACGAAGGTGATCACTCTGTTGAGGGGTGACTTGGAGGCAGGATGATCAATGATGTCGTCCAGGTCCTCGAGTTCGACGCCCATTCCCAGGACGCCAATCACCTGACTTGGCTGGGACAGGCTGGCCGTAATCGGCGTCATTACGTAGAACCCGGAGCGCCCTGTGGTGAGTGAACGGGTTACCTGCCATGCCTGGGTGCCCTCCACCGCGGTGACGAAGCCCTGGTAAGCGGAGATGTTGAATGACGGTGTGTCATTCGAAGTTGCGAAACGGTTGCCATCGAGAGTGAATGTGGCGAGTCGGGTATTCGATCCGAGACGCGTGGCGAACTCACGCAGTGCCTGATTCTGATCGGCGCGTGCATCGTCACCATACGAACGGAGTTGACCAAGGCTAGCGGTGGCACGTGCCGTGGCAAGTAAGGACGTCAGGTGATGGTCGATGAGCTTTGCTGTCGCAGTAGCCTCCGCGACTACACCACGTTCGGCCTCACGCCTCAATTCTTCCCGATAGTTCAGCGAGACCGACAATCCGATTGTGCCGAGAGGGACCGCGATGGCGACCGCAGTGATCAGGACAATCCGGACGCGAAGCGTAGAGGTGGGAAACGGAACGCGTAGGCGTGCAGATTGGATTGCCCGAGCGACTCGTCTTGTCACGACATGAAGGCGGTTCATCAGAAAGGTGAAGTTAGTCGGCGCCCGGTGACGAGCGTGTCGATGCGCGTTCGCCCAGCTCGTTTGGTTGCATGCGTCGTGGTAGCTGCTCGGTTGCAAACTGGT
>DDYL01000126.1:19417-26754 GCA_002347925.1 Chloroflexi bacterium UBA2235
GTTCGAAGTTGACGGACGTGGTTCGTTGAAACGATTCGGGTTCTTACGGATATCGGGTAGGCTGTGACCGTTTTGAAGGTCTTTTTGGGTCCGATCTGCCGTCCAGGAAGAGACTCGGGGCATCGTGGCGCCGTCTGAGGGGAGATGCGAGATGGGTGATGGACGTCACTGGTAGGCCGGGATCCCTGACGGTCGTAGCGGCCATTGCCGACCCGATATCGAGGCTTGGTGTTGAAGTGATGCTGACCTCTGAGGGTGGTGTCGGTTCGGTCACCAACGTGCCCGACCTGTCTGGGTTGATAGCGGCCGTGGAAACCAAGGCACCGTCTGCCTTGGTTATTGACACGCGTTTCGGGCAGCTGAACGACCGGCGAGGCACGACGGTCGGTACCGAGGGACTGCAGGCGGTGGTCTGGGTGCGAGGCAGATACCCGTGGTTGCCGGTGGTTGTCATAGCTCGACCGCCGACGGAACGGGAAATGTTCGAGACGATGAGGCTGGGATGCTCTGCATACCTCTCCCGTTCGAGCAGTGAGCAAGGAATAGTCAATGCGGTCATCGACGCATCGACATGCCGGTTCACATTCTCCAGCGCGATGATTTCGCGGCAGATCGTCGGAGTCACGGTGCGGAGGCAGACGCCGACCCAGAGCGGCCACGTGTCGCCGGAGGTGCGGGAGACAACACTCACCACGCGTGAACTGGACGTACTTGGCCTGGTGTCGCGTGGTCGAAGCAACAAGTTGATCGCGAACGAGTTGCAGGTGAGTGATCAGACGGTCAAGAACTACGTGACTGCAATATTGCGGAAACTCAAGGTCACGGACCGGACACAAGCAGTCGTGCAAGCGATGCGTCTGGGATGGATCGCGCCGTGTTGAGGGACGCGTCCCACCGCCGAACGTTGGCGACTAGGCCGACGCTACGCGTTGTCGCGTGCTAGCATCAAGCGCCGTGTCGGAAACCCTTGGGATCCGCCACGCCACGGGCCGAATAACCGGCCTGGTTCCGGAGGTTGCGTGTTGAAACGACTGGCCCGCGACGAATCAGGGCAGGGTCTTGTTGAATACGCCTTGATCGTCTTCCTTATCGCGGTCGTGGTGATCGCGATCCTGCTGCTGCTTGGCCCCCAGATTGCGGGAATCTTCAACAGCATTTACGCCACGATCTAGGCCGAACTGGAAATTGGCGATTGACTGCCGGTCTTCGCGTACGGCTTCCGAACGTTGGTGCGTGGTGGTTCCTCGGGGCACGGTACGAAAACGGTGAAGGTTGTTCCTGTGGCTGGAGTGCTCGTCACCTGAATATCGCCTCCGTGCCGGCGCGCGATTTCCTTGGCAATGGCAAGTCCAAGGCCACTTCCCTCGGCAACGCGTGCACGTGATTTGTCAACGCGATAGAACCGGTCGAAGATGTGAGGCAGGTCGGCCTCGGGAATGACCGTGCCAGTGTTATGAACGCGGATGAACCCGCGGGCGCCGGCCGATGCGCGCGAGGCGGGACTTTCGTGTCCCGTCGTGATCGTAATCGTGCCACCGTCCGGGGTGTATTTGATGGCATTCTGGATGAGGTTTCCGACCAAATGGTCGAGTTGGCCGGGGTCGCCGGTGATCATGGGTCCCGAACTTCCCACAACGTTCACCGAAAGGTTTCGCACCTCGGCCAGGTGCGTCAGACGGCGGACGATTTCATTCACAATCGTTGACGCGCTGACCTTCTCTTGTCGGGCGTTTGGCCGCAGCGCTTCGACGCGAGAGAGATAGAGCAGGTCTTCCACGAGGTTGCTCATCCGCCGGGACTCTTCAGTGATGATCAGGGCAGCTTGGGTCTGCCCCTCTTCACCGGTGAGCGCACCGTCAAGCAGGGCCCCGGCGAAACCCTGGATTGATGTCAGTGGTGTACGGAGCTCATGAGACGCGTCAGCTACAAAGTCTCGAAGCGATTGCTGCGATTGGGCGATTTGCGTCGCCATGTGGTTGAAGGTGTTCGCAAGTTGGGCAATCTCGTCTCTGCCGTCGCCCGGGACACGTTGCGACAGGTCTCCGTCGGCGACGCGTCGCGCGGCCTCGGTGATCCGCGCAATCGGGCGGCTAATCGTCGACGCAAGCGCGCTCGCCACCGCGACGCTGATCAGAAATGCGATCACGGCGGCGATGGACAGGCGTGGGGCGAGTTCGTGCCAAGCCGATCGGACATCGCTCGAAGGCGTTGCGAGGACAATCTGGTACTTGGAAGGCGACGCGAGCATTCGCGCCATGTCCGTTGAGGTGCGCGACAGTTCGGGCCCGGGCGCGCCGCGACCACTACCGGGCATCTGCCGGTCACCACCGGGGAGCGGCCTATCGGTCCCAGCGCCCGGTCGCGATGCCGGTCGACTTGCCGGCATGGCACGCCTCATCGATGATCCAGCGGGATCATTCCTTAGCGACTTCAGGTCTGCGGTCACGAGCATCACAAGGTGACCGGGACCGGAACTGCCCGACGGTTCTTCCCAGACCTTTACAGGGGGGCCAACCGCACCCAACCGCGCGCGTGCCCCAAAGATTCCCCAGCGGGAACTTGCCGCCGCCGCTTCGGTTGGGATTGTCAGTTTTCGGCCGAGAAGGTCGGGTCCCTGGTCATCATCATCCCGCCCCCTTTGGGCGACGACCTTCCCTGCTTCATCGAGGACAAGAACCGACTGGGCTTCGCCCTGAACCTGCCCCGAAACAAATGAAGCGATCTCGTCCGGGAGCAGAGCCTGGTCCTCCATCTGTCGGGAGATGAAGGTGCTTATGACGGCAAGGTCGCTGAGATGGTCGACAGCGATCCGGATTCGGTAGTCCTGGATAAGCCACACAACCGCGCCACCGGTCAGCAACAGGGTCAGGAAAATGACCATCGCGAATGCACCGACCATCCGGGCCTGCAAACTGAAGATACGGATGGGTAGGACGTCTACGGCTGCGCGCACCCATGAAGCCAACCGTGCACCCAAAGCCGGTCCACCCGGTAGGGCAGCAAGAACCTGGTCCGGTGCGCTCATTGTCGTTCCCGTGTCGCCATCGCCGTCTTGGTGTTGCTGATTTGCTTGGTTAGGTGCCGCGTTGGCCGGGCTGATTGGGGGTATCCATCGCGACGAGTTTGTAGCCGACGCCTCGGACCGTCTGGACCTGCGCACAACTTCCCTCGAGCTTGTCGCGTACCCACGTCACGTGGACATCGACGGTTCGGCTGTCCCCGAAGTACTCGTACCCCCAGACCCTGCTGAGGAGTTGCTCGCGGCTCAGGACGCGCCCGTTTTCCTGCGCAAGCGCAAGCAAGAGGTCAAACTCCTTGGCGCGCATCTGCACTGGCTTGCCGGAAATTGTCACTTCGCGTCGTCCGGGGTCGATGGACACGTCGCCGACATCGACGGTCGCGTCGACTTCGACCCGGCTTGTTGCGCGTCGTAGTACTGCCTTGACCCGTGCGACGAGTTCCCGGGGATTGAAGGGCTTGGTCACGTAGTCGTCCGCACCGAGTTCGAGGCCGACCACTTTGTCGACATCGTCACCGCGTGCGGTGAGCATGATGATCGGGATGCTGGTGTCCTTGCGGAGGCGTCGGCAGACCTCCAGGCCATCGATCCTCGGCATCATGATGTCGAGGACTACGAGATCTGGCCGGCTGCGACGAACCTTGTCCAGAACCTCTTGCCCGTCAATCGCGGTTTCAACGGTGAAACCTTCCTTGACGAGGTAGAGGCGACAGAGTTCCAGGATGTTCTTTTCATCGTCGGCGACGAGAATTGTCGTTGGCATTGGATTGAATTGCCTCGCTGTTCGTGGCTTGTTCCCCAACCATGGACGATGCGTGCTAACGCCGTGTTGAATGCGGGCTAAGTTTCGGGATTGCCGAGGAGTGTGGTCGCACGATAGCCTACGTGCGGCGTCGGGCGAGAGTTCGGTGCGATGAAGCGGAAAGCGTTCGCGCGAAGGATCCGAGTTCCATGGTGTTGCGAAGTCTGTTGGGCCGGTCCCAGGCAAGTGGTGCGGAAGTTGATGCGGCCGCTGTTGCTGACCGAGAGGCCCGGCTGCAACGGCGATATGCAGAGATCATGGAGGAGTATGCCGATGCGGAATACTTCGACCCGAAGCCATATCGCGAACTCTCGATCGGTGAGGCGAAGGCCGGCAGGACACCGGCCGTCGAGTTCATGTCACGCAACGCGTCAATGCGGGTCTACGCGCTGATGGGCCGTGAGGAGATGCGCCGCGCTGCGCTGATCCGGAGCCTTGGGATGAGGTACGACGACCTTGCCCCTGACCAGGTGGCCGAGATCATCGACCTGAAACCGGGAGACCGCCCCGGCATGGAATACGGGGCCATCAACCTTGGCCCGGTGCCGGAACTCATTGACGCGTCAGGGACTCAGTGGAGACTGTTCATTGAGCTGGCCTACAACGCGGCGAGTGGAAGCGGCCGTCGGGGAAATGTCACGCGACGGTTCATCCTGGATTGCGTGCTGTAGGCCGGGCGCCCGGTCTCACGCTGCCATCGCGCAGGTGAGTCACTTGTCCGGCGGTGTCAAACAGTTAACACATCCGGTACGACAGTTTCACGGTGGCGGGGTATACCTTGAGTACAGGACATTCCCGTACTTGAGGAGACTGGCGTGCGATCACTGAAGGCAACCCAATACCTTACCCTCGTCGCAATGCTCGGAGTGACCTCCGGGGCCGGGTATTACGGGTACCAAAGGTACTATCCAAAGCCAGTTGTCGCTGCTCAAGTGAACGCAGTTGATGTGGCAATGGGGAACCTGACCGCGTCGGTCACCGCGACCGGTTCCGTTGCCGGTCCGGCCCAATCCAAGCTGGCCTTCAAATCGGGCGGACGACTGTCAGAGCTGAAGGTCAACGTTGGCGATCCCGTGAAGTCCGGGCAGGTCCTTGCACGTCTTGATGATTCTGACTTGCAAATGGCGCTTGCCCAGGCGCGAGGGTCGCTTACCAGCGCCACGATCAAGCTGGACCAATTGAAGGCCGGTCCTCGAGCAGAAGACGTGCGGGCATCGGAAGCTTCCGTTGAGAGCGCACGGTTGCGCCTGGAACAGGTCCGTTCATATGAGGCCGGTCCCGAGTTTGCCATCGTCAAGTCCCAACTGGAACAGGCACGCCTGAAGCTGGAGCAACTTGAAGGCGGAACCCGTGCCGAGGATCTTGACGCGGCGCGCGCACAGGTCGAAAGTGCACGGGCGAGGCTTGCGCAACTCCGGTCACCGCGCGCGGATGACCTCGAGGCGGCACGGGCCCAGGTCGCCTCAGCGCAGGCGAGGTTGGCACAAGTCAGGCAACCCCGGCCCGAGGACATTTCAAATGCCGAGATTCAGCTGCAATCGCAACTGACGCGGCTCGAGCAGGTCCGAAACCCTCGGCCCGAGGACATTCGAAACGCCGAGGCCGCGGTCACCTCGGCTCAGGTAAGGCTCCAAGCTGTCACGAAGCCCCGCGCTGAAGATATTGCCAATGCGCAAGTATCACTTGACCAGCAGCAGACCCGGCTAGCTCAGATCCTGGATGCCCCCAAGGCAAAGCCAGAGGACATCGCCAACGCGATCCTCCAAGTTCAGAGCGCGCAGGTCAACGTTGAGCGTGCGCGTGCCAGTCAGGCTACGGCGGGATCCCGGGCTTCGACGGTCACCCAGGCCGAGGCAGATGCCTCAGTGCAGTCCGCCATGATTGCGTTGCAGACGCAGCAGAATAACCTCGCCAAGCTGCAGGGACAGGGTCCGACGGACTGGGAAGTGCGCCTGCAGCAACAGGCAGTCGCACAAGCGCAGACAAGCCTTGACAAGCTCCGCAACCCAAGCGCCAGCGATATCCAGACGGCGCAGATTGCGGTTGATCAGGCCCAGACTTCTCTCGATAAGCTCAGGAACCCGAGTCCCTATGACATTACCGTCGCTGAGCAGTCAGTGGCGCAGGCGCGGCTCGCACTTGACAAGCTTCGGACCCCAACGGAATCCGATGTCCTCGCGGCCCAACAAGCCGTGATCCAGGCGGAGACCGCGCTCCAGAAACTACTCAGTCCTTCCGAAGCCGATATCCTCGGCGCTCAGCAGTCGGTGGTCCAGGCGGAGACCTCCCTTGAGAAGCTCGTCAATCCCACCGCGTACGACCTGCACACCCAGCGTCAGGCATACGCGCAGGCCGTGATGTCCGTAGACCGGGCTCTCACGTCCAACAAGTTCGACATCCGGAATGCTGAGGTATCGCTCCGGCAAGCGCAGGCACAGCTCGACCTGAAACTTGCCGGGTCGACCACTTGGGAGATCCAGTCTGCCGAGGCAGCGGTCGAACAGGCTAGGCTTGGGGTTGTGCAAGCCGAATCGAACCTGTCGAATGCGATCCTGACCGCGCCGTTTGACGGGGTTGTGTCCGCCACCGCGGGCAACATTGGTGAGCAAGTTGGGTCAGGCACTCCGACAGTGACACTGACCGACACTCGGGTCCTTCGAGTAGACGTCGTCGTCGACGAGACGGACGTAGGCAAGATCAAGGTGGGCCAGGCCTCAACCGTCGCACTGGAAAGTGTTGCCGGCACGCGCTTTCCTGGCAAGGTCATCGTTGTCGCACCGACCGCCACCGTCCAGCAGGGGGTCGTGAACTACCAGGTCCAGGTCCAACTTGACCCGGGAAACACGGCGTCAATCCGTCCCGGAATGTCAGCGACAGCTCAGGTGGTCATTGCGAGCCGGGAAAACGTCGTGGTGGTTCCAAACCGCGCAATCAAGCTCGTTCAACGAAACCGGACCGTGACCGTGCAACTGCCTGACGGCAAGACCGAAGTGCGGACGGTTCAGGTTGGGCTTGCCAATGATCAGCAGACGGAAATCACCGGAGGCCTCGTTGCCGGCGAGCGGGTCATCATTCCAAGCACCACAGTGGCGTCAATCGGTGGGCCCGGTGGTGGTGGTCCGGGCGGGGGTGGTGGGCCCCCACGCGGCATTCCAGGTGGTCGGGACTAGCGATAGCGCTAGTCACACTCAAGTTCGCAGACCGTGTGTGGTGTGTGGCGCACGCACCACCGTGCACGCCTCCCCTTGGCCAGGCACCAGCTCGACAGGCAACCCAGGAGACAGCCATGCAGCGTGACGTTGAACAGGCAGGTGTAAAAAACCCACCCGCTGTGGTCATCCGGGCCGACGGACTGTGCAAGGCCTACCAGATGGGTGACGTGACCGTACGCGCACTGAATGGCGCGACCTTTGAAGTCCGAACGGGCGAGATGATGTCGATCATGGGCCCGAGCGGTTCGGGCAAGTCGACACTTATGAATATCCTTGGGTGTCTTGACCAGCCGACGACAGGAAC
>DDYL01000002.1:0-6750 GCA_002347925.1 Chloroflexi bacterium UBA2235
CGAATTTGCCCAGATCTCGCGCATCACCGACCGGACACACCTAATCACTCCCGCCCATGTGACGAAACGGGTCCACCGTTCGAAGCGTGCCCTTTATCCTTGAGCGTCCGATGACCAGTACCACCCACCCGATACCTGACTACTCCCACTTCGATACCTTGTTGAGTGAAGGCGAACTCAACTTGCGAGATCGTGTGCGTTCGTTCGTGCGGGCCAAGGTCCTGCCGTTGGTCGCCGACTGTTACGAACGAGGCGTATTCCCGCATGAAATCGTCGACGCGTCTGCCGAAGCCGGATTGTTCGAGCACCACGGTCCCATTGAGGCAGGCCTTATCGCCTTCGAACTCGAACGTGCCGACGCCGGCGTCCGAAGCATGGTCTCGGTCCATACCCACCTCGCCCAGTCAGCCATACGGTTCTTCGGTTCTCCGGACCAGCAGGCTACATATCTGCCGCGAATGGAGCGAGGCGAGACGATCGGAGCCTTCTCGCTAACCGAACCGGCGCACGGCTCCGATCCCGGCGGACTTGAAGTCACCGCGACACGGACGGCATCCGGCTACGTCCTAAACGGCCACAAGAAGTGGGCGACAAATGCCACGTTCGCCGGGGTCACTGTGGTCTGGGCACGCCTGATCGACAACGACGAAGTTTCCCCAGCCGACCGGGACGGCGCGGGCGCAATCCGTGCATTCCTGGTTGATGCCGGCGCTCCGGGGTTCCGTCCGGTTGCAATTCACCGCAAACTCAGTTTCCGGATGTCCGCCAGCAGTGAGATCTTCCTCGAGAATTGCGAAATCCCCCTGAAGAACCGGCTGCCCGGCGCACGCGGATTGGGTCATGCCCTGAAGTGCCTGAACGAAGCTCGCTACGGGATCGTCTGGGGGGTTGCCGGTGCGGCTGAGGCGTGCTTCGAGGAAGCGCTCGCCTACGGGTCATCGCGCATCCAGTTCGGCCGTCCCATTTCTGGATTCCAGATGACCCAGTCAAAGCTGGCCACCATGTACGCCGCAGTCGTGCGATCCAAGTTGCTGGCCCTGCACCTGGGACGCCTCAAGGAACGTGGTGCACTCCATCACACCGATGTCTCGCTCGGAAAGTTGAACAACGTCCGCGACGCCCTCGACGTCGCCCGGACCGCACGGACAATCCTCGGTGGGATCGGCATCCTGGACACAACGGTCTCTCTGCGCCACGCGGCCAATCTTGAAAGCGAACTTACGTACGAGGGGACCGACGAAGTGCACGCCCTGATAATCGGTAGACACTTGACCGGCCTGGATGCCTTTCGTGGCTGAACAGTCACCAGAATCCAGTCAGGGCACCCAACCGTCACGTGTCTGGAATGAAGTCGTCATCGTAGGACTCGGCCCCGGCGACCCCGACCACCTGACTGCGCGGGCAGCCGCGATCATCACCTACGCCGCCTCGGCGGGACAGCTTGTCCTCCGCACCCGCATCCATCCGACGGTGGACAAATGGCCGTTGCTCGCCACCGCCCCTTCATTCGATCACATCTACGAACAGGCCTCAGACTTCGACACCGTTTACCGGGACATCGTCGACGCCATTCTCGTTCGCATCGTACGGCCGTCCGACACCCCTCTGGTCTACGCTGTACCCGGACATCCGTCGATCGGCGAAGCAACGGTCCTCAGGTTGCGTGAAGCATGCCGGGACCGGGGCATCACCGTCACCATCGTTCCGGGCCTCTCATTCATCGACGCGATCGCGCCGCTCCTTGACGTCGATGTCGCCGACGGAGTGCACATCGTTGACGCGCTTTCTATCTCAAGGATCGACCCCACGATACCCGTCCTTGTCTGCCAGATCCACAGCCGCCGGGTTGCGACACACGTGAAACTGACCCTCGCGTCGCACTACCCCGACACGCATCCTGTCATGATCGTCCAGGCGGCGGGCGTCTCCGGCCAGATGCGCACGCGCACGGTCGAACTCTGGGAACTCGACCATCGCGATGACCTGGATCACCTTACAACCGTTTTCGTCAAGCCTCTCGAACCACTCGCGGCAGTTCGCGAACCAGCCACACTAGCGCTGGTCATGGCCCGGTTACGAGCGGAAGATGGCTGCCCGTGGGACCGTGAGCAAACCCACGAGAGCCTCCGTCGGTTCCTCCTCGAGGAAACCTATGAGGCCCTCGAGAAACTTGATGCCGGCGATGTCAGCGGCCTGGAAGAGGAACTGGGTGACATCCTTCTCCAAATTGTCTTCCACTCCCAGATCGCGAGCGAGAATGGCACCTTCAACTTCGGAGACGTCGTAGCCGGCATTGTCTCCAAGATGGTCCGTAGGCATCCCCACGTCTTTGGCGATGCCGTTGCGACCACAACCGACGCCGTTCTCCAGAATTGGGAAGCAACCAAGCGGGCCGAACGCGACTCTGCCACCGACACCGAAGCGGGTGTGCCGGTTCGCAAGTCAATGCTTGATGGAGTACCCCGGTCGCTTCCGGCCCTCGCGCAATCCCAGTCGATCCAGGACCGCGCCGCGCGGGTGGGGTTCGATTGGCCAGACATCACAGGTGTCCTGGAAAAGATTGTCGAGGAAGCACGCGAACTCACCGAGGCCAACGATGCCGAGAGGGCTTCAGAAGTGGGTGACCTCTTCTTCACCTTGGTGAACCTCTCCCGCCGTCTCGGTGTCGATGCCGAGGAATCGTTGCGGGGGTCGGCCAGCCGTTTCCGGGCGAGGTTCGGCCACGTGGAGGCACGCGTCGCGACCAGGGGCGTGGACTGGTCCACCCTCGATGCATCCGAACTCGACAACATGTGGAACGACGCGAAACGGGCAACTGCCACGAGGACGTTCCAATCGCACGACGCAGGGCCATACCTGGCATCAGCGGAAGGTTCAGATACGGTAGTCCGGTAGACTCGCTCGTAATCACCCAGGACAGAGCACCAGCGACTTCCCAGGCCATGAAACGGGAGGCCCAAAGGCACCCGCAACTTGAGCGAGGCACCGATGTCGGAAGAACTCTCAGCGGTCGCATCACGGATCATCGCCAACGTCGAGCGTGTAATCCTCGGCAAGCGCACCGAAATCGAACTCGCCCTGATGGCAGTCCTCAGCCGAGGGCATATTCTCATCGAGGACGTGCCCGGCACTGGCAAGACCATGCTCGCCCGCGCACTCGCCCTCAGCGTGGGATGCACCTTCAAGCGCATTCAGTTCACTCCCGACTTGCTTCCCTCAGACGTGACCGGTGTGACCGTTTACAACCAGAAACATGGCGAGTTCGAGTTCCGCCGGGGCCCGATTCATGCCCAGATGGTCCTCGCCGACGAAATCAACCGGGCAACCCCAAAGACTCAATCCGCGCTTCTTGAAGCGATGGAGGAACGCCAGGTAACCGTTGACGGCACGAGTTACGCGCTCCCGGCACCGTTCCTTGTCATGGCGACCCAGAACCCGATCGAATACGAGGGCACCTTCCCTCTGCCAGAGGCGCAATTGGACCGCTTCATGATGCGCATCCGGCTTGGGTATCCCGCACGAGCCGATGAGATTGCGATCCTGACGGCCCAGAAGGAACAGCACCCGATCGAAACCATCAGCGAAGTCATTTCCGCGGATGGATTGCGCGACCTGCAGGCATCAGTCGCACGCACGCACGTTGATCGACTGATCACGGAGTACGTCGTGGACGTCGCGACCGCGACCCGTGACCACCAGGAGGTCTACCTGGGGGCCTCACCACGCGGTTCAAGCGCCCTGCTTCGGGCCGCCCAAGCTCGCGCCGTCATTCAGGGTCGCGACTTTGTCAGTCCGGATGACGTCAAGGCGCTCGCGGAATCCACTCTCGCCCACAGGCTGATCGTCTCACCCGGAGCGCGCATGCGGAATGTTGAGCCACGGACCATCATCCGGCAGGCGCTTGATACCGTGCCCGTTCCCGGAGCGAGGGCGGTCCGGGTCTGACCCAAAGTTGGGCGCCCTTCCCATTCGGGTGGGACTTGCCTATTCGTCCCGACTAATTGGGACGGCGTCCGAGCCTCGTCCCGGGCACGTCACCTTCTTGCTCGGCCTGAACCATCGGCTTCACTGCCCCACTACGGCGGCTCCGACGTTCCTCCAGGAAATCGTCGGTGTACAACCCCGCGGCACGTCCCCGGTAGACCGAAACAACGAGGTCCTCCCTTGGGACTTCAGCGGAGAGCACGAGCGAATCGTCAATGGTGTCAATCAGGTCGAGCATCGCCTCTTCAGCAAGGTCCACCTCGAGCACCAGGGTGGCGTAAACGCTCGTCAGCGTGAAGTGCAAGTCGAGGTGGCCCACACGGACATCGCCAGCGAATACGTGATAGCCCTCAGAGGTCGCAGTGCGGTACTGCCTCTCAAATCGGGTGCGGCCGGCCGGCGTCGTAGTCGTCATGGTCGTGGTCACTCCGGCGAAAGGGATGTGGCCCGGGAGCGCAATCCCCTGTCGGCCGGACAGAATCGTACCGACCCCGGCTCAAGTTCGGTAGCCCGGCGCCAAACCTGAACGCAGACGCAACCTCCGGCGCACGTCCATCTGTCACACGCGCTTGGCAAATCCAGCAAGCTCTCGTCTCGGGCCGTCGCTACTGCTCACTCACCTGCACCGTCAGGCGATCACGAAGTCGAAGTCAAGCCCAACGTCAATCGCTGGCGCCGAGTGCGTGAGTGCCCCGACGGAGATCAGCGTGACGCCTGCTTCAGCCGCCGCGCGAACCGTCGTCAAGTTGATCCCGCCGGATGCCTCGGTCATGGCCCTGCCGGCAATCATCGCGACCGCTTCGCGAAGTCCCGATACATCAAAGTTGTCAAGCAGGATGACATCCGCGCCAGCCTCAACGGCTTCACGTGCCTGATCCAGCGTGTCGACCTCCACCTCGACCCGCAGGAGGTGTGACCCGTGCCGTCGTGCCGCACGAACCGCCGCCGTGATACCACCAGCGGCGACCAGATGGTTGTCCTTGATCAGGACGCCGTCATACAAGCCGGTCCGGTGGTTCTGACCACCTCCGGCCCGGACCGCATACTTTTCAAGGGTCCGCAGCCCCGGGGTCGTCTTTCGCGTGTCCACCACGATCGCCTCAGTCCCGGCAACAGCTGCCACGTACCGCTGCGTCAGGGTCGCGATACCGCTCAATCGCTGGACAAAGTTCAGGGCAACCCGTTCGGCGGAAAGGACCGGCCTTGCAGCGCCATGGATGGTCAGCAAGACTTCACCCGGTGAAACCGCTGCGCCATCCTGGACATGCGCCTCGAAGGTCAGGTTTTCGTCCAGTTGCCGGAATGCCTCGGTGGCGACCGGTAGCCCGGCGACAACCCCGGCAACCCGTGACCGGAGACGGGCCACGCACCGGGCATCGGCAGGAACGGTCGCGATGGTCGTGATGTCGCCGGACCCGATGTCCTCCGCAAGTGCGAGCGCAACCACCCGGGTTACCTCATGGTGATCAAGCCACAGATCGTGGCGCGCGGGAGCAGGTGCCGTTTCTGGTGTTGTCATGATCCCCGAAGTGTGCCTGACACACTTGCAACGACGCAGATCTCTTCAACCGACAAAGATCGGGGGCTGGATTCTCACCCGAGAGTTACTGGAGCCGCCAGATGCACCCCGAGTCGTCGACGCCAGGCGGGGTCACTATCCGGTGCGTCAGCGCGAAAATGAGCCCCACGGCTTTCTTGCCTTGACAGTGCCGCACGTGTCATCAGCCATCCTACCGTCAGGGCGTTCACGGTCTCAACGGCCCGTCGCGAGACGGGTGCGGGCCGGGACATCAGTCCCCACGACCCGATTGCACCCATTGCACTGGCGAGACCGTCCGGCGTCCGGACGATCCCCGCGTGTTCCCAGAGCTGCCGTCGGGTCCCCCGCAAGACCGTCTCTCCCGGAGCAAGTCGCGGGGGGGCCGTAAGTTCGCTACCATCGCCTGCGAACAACCGGTCGATTGTCTCGACCTGCATGTCGGGCCCTTTATCAGGCTCGGCATGGTTCCCATCGCTCGAGATGGCGGTCGCTCGTGCACCTTGACCAAACGCCGAGGCCACGACCCGCTCCCCGAATACAACCGCCTCAAGCAAGGAATTGGAGGCTAGGCGGTTGGCACCGTGCACCCCCGTGGACGCGCATTCTCCAACGGCATAGAGACCCTGCACACTGGTCCTGCCGTCGGCATCCGTCCAGACGCCCCCGATCATGTAGTGTGCCGCCGGCGCTACCGGAATCATGTCACGCGTTATGTCAATTTTGTATCGTGTGCACACCCGGTTGATCGTCGGGAAATGGGTCCGAACCCGTTCCGGATCAAGATGCGTGAGATCCAGCCACACATGCCCAGGCGCCCGGCCCTCACCGACCTCAGTCAGGATTGACCGGGCGACAATGTCCCGCGGCGCCAACTCGGCGCGCGGGTCATACCGGGTCATGAACCGTTCGCCGGAGGCGTTGCGCAACCACGCACCATCACCCCTGGTTGCCTCAGTGATGAGGAACCGCGGTGCGCCTGCCACTGCCAGGGCCGTCGGATGGAACTGGAAGAACTCGAGGTCACAAGCCACCGCGCCGGCCCGCACCGCCGCCGCCACGCCGTCCGCGGTGGCCACCGGCGGATTTGTGGTCTGAGAGAAGAGGTACCCACCGCCACCCGTCGCAAGGACGGTATGGGATGCCTCGATCGTTCGCACGATACCCGTGCCGAGGTCTAGGATCCGCGCCCCATGGCACCGGAGCGTCCCTTCGTCCGGTCGTCCGGT
>DDYL01000002.1:6775-7106 GCA_002347925.1 Chloroflexi bacterium UBA2235
TGCGTCGCGGTCCGCCGGATGTGTGCCGCTAGCGACGCCTCGATTTCCGCGCCAGTCGCGTCACCCCGCGCGTGAAGCACCCGCGGGGCCGAATGTGCACCCTCCAGGGCAAGCGCAATCTCTCCCGGCGCACCGTCCGCGCCGTGTTCCCGGTCGAATTTCACCCCGTAGGCAATCAGGTCGCGCACCCTCGCCGGACCCTCGCGGCAAAGTACTGCAACCGTTTCCGGATCACACAGCCCGGCACCGGCATCAAGGGTGTCACGCGCGTGGGCATCAGCAGAGTCGGTCGGCGCAATCGCAGCGGCGATCCCGCCCTGCGCCCACCGGG